>NZ_JAAHFV010000004.1:0-97997 GCF_010672755.1 Moorena sp. SIO1F2 | reverse complement strand
CGCAGCTACGTTTCACCTCCGAGTTCGGGATGGGGTCGGTGTGGTTCCGTAGCGCTATAAGCACCAGGAAGGTAGAATGGGCATCTAAGGTGGAATGGGCATCTTGCCCGTTTTGCCCGTTCTGCTTCCGAACCATTAAGATTGCATAGCTAGTGTCGTAGAATGGGCATCTTGCCCGTAAAAGCCAAATTTCGATGAAGGTAGAATGGGCATCTAAGGTGGAATGGGCATCTTGCCCGTTTTGCCCGTTCTGGTTATGGTCAAGCCCTCGGTCAGTTAGTACGTCTCGGCTTCATCTATTACTAAACTTCCACCTAACGCCTATCAACAGCTGTTCTCGCTGTGACCTTACCTCCTTAACAGAGTGAGAGTACTCATCTTGAGGTGGGCTTCCCACTTAGATGCTTTCAGCGGTTATCCTCTCCGCACTTGGCTACCCAGCGTTTACCGTTGGCACGATAACTGGTACACCAGCGGTGCGTCCCTCCCGGTCCTCTCGTACTAAGGAGGGCTCCTCTCAATACTCTTACGCCTGCACCGGATATGGACCGAACTGTCTCACGACGTTCTGAACCCAGCTCACGTACCGCTTTAATGGGCGAACAGCCCAACCCTTGGGACGTACTTCCGCCCCAGGTTGCGATGAGCCGACATCGAGGTGCCAAACCTCCCCGTCGATGTGAACTCTTGGGGGAGATCAGCCTGTTATCCCTAGAGTAACTTTTATCCGTTGAGCGACGGCCCTTCCACTCAGTACCGTCGGATCACTAAGGCCGACTTTCGTCCCTGCTTGACTTGTTGGTCTCGCAGTCAAGCTCCCTTCTGCCTTTGCACTCTTCGGCTGATTTCCAACCAGCCTGAGGGAACCTTTGCGCGCCTCCGTTACCTTTTTGGAGGCGACCGCCCCAGTCAAACTGCCCACCTGAAACTTTCCCCGAACCGGCTTACGGTCTCAGGTTAGAATCCTAGCTTCGTCAGAGTGGTATCTCACCGTCGGCTCCCATGCCCCCACGAGGGCATGTTCTTCACCTCCCACCTATCCTGCGCAGACCAAGCCCGAACACAATCCCAGGCTACAGTAAAGCTTCATAGGGTCTTTCTGTCCAAGTGCAGGTAGTCCGTATCTTCACAGACATTCCTATTTCGCCGAGCCTCTCTCCGAGACAGTCTCCAGATCGTTACGCCTTTCGTGCGGGTCGGAACTTACCCGACAAGGAATTTCGCTACCTTAGGACCGTTATAGTTACGGCCGCCGTTCACCGGGGCTTCGGTCGCTAGCTACGGCGAACCTCACCAGCTTCCTTAACCTTCCGGCACTGGGCAGGCGTCAGCCCCCATACTGCGTCTTGCGACTTCGCGGAGACCTGTGTTTTTGATAAACAGTCGCCTGGAGCTCTTCACTGCGACCACCTCTCGGTGGTACCCCTTCTCCCGAAGTTACGGGGCCATTTTGCCGAGTTCCTTAGAGAGAGTTACCTCGCGCCCCTTAGTATTCTCTACCACCCCACCTGTGTCGGTTTCGGGTACAGGCATGACCAGTCTATGAGACTTCGGGCTTTTCTGGGAAGCCTGACTGCCATCACTTCCCCGCCTTAGCGGGTCGGACTCACCACTCAGCTCAGAACGTTTTCTCCGTTCCTCTTCACCTCGTTGGCTTGCACCGGGACTACCATTCCCCGGCTGATAGTTAGCCTTCTCCGTCCCCCGGTCTCAACTGCTCATGGTACGGGAATGTTAACCGGTTTTCCATCGACTACGCCTTTCGACCTCGCCTTAGGTCCTGACTAACCCTCCGTGGACGAGCCTTCCAGAGGAACCCTTAGGGTTTCGGGGCATTGGATTCTCACCAATGTTTTCGCTACTCAAGCCGACATTCTCACTTCTAAGCTGTCCACACCTGCTTGCCGCTAGTGCTTCTCCCTACTTAGAACGCTCCCCTACCGATATTTCTATCCCACAGCTTCGGCATCGTCCTTAGCCCCATTCATTTTCGGCGCAGGAGCGCTTGACCAGTGAGCTATTACGCACTCTTTCAAGGATGGCTGCTTCTAGGCAAACCTCCTGGTTGTCTTTGCACTCCCACCTCCTTTCTCACTTAGGACGCATTTTGGGGCCTTAGCTGGTGGTCTGGGCTGTTTCCCTCTTGACAATGAAGCTTATCCCCCACTGTCTCACTGGTTGGGACTACACCTGGTATTCTTAGTTTGTCTCGATTTGGTACCGCTCTCGCAGCCCGCACCGAAACAGTGCTTTACCCCCAGGCTTTTCCCAACCGCTGCGCCTCAACGCATTTCGGGGAGAACCAGCTAGCTCCGGGTTCGATTGGCATTTCACCCCTAACCACACCTCCTCCGCCGATTTTTCAACATCGGTCGGTTCGGACCTCCACTTAGTGTCACCCAAGCTTCATCCTGGACATGGTTAGATCACCCGGGTTCGGGTCTACAACCAGTGACTAGCGCCCTTCTCAGACTCGCTTTCGCTTTGGCTTCGAGTTTCTCCCTCTTAACCTGCCACTGGCTGTAAGTCGCCGGCTCATTCTTCAACAGGCACACGGTCAGACGTTTAATCGTCCTCCCATTGCTTGTGGGCTAACGGTTTCAGGTTCTATTTCACTCCCCTCCCGGGGTTCTTTTCACCTTTCCCTCGCGGTACTGTTTCCCTATCGGTCACACAGGAGTATTTAGCCTTACGAGGTGGTCCTCGCTGATTCACACGGGATTCCACGTGCCCCGTGCTACTCGGGATCCAGCTGCAAACTTTCCACTTTCGACTACAGGACTTTCACCTTCTCTGGTGCAGTATTCAGCTGCTTGATCTAGTTTTCAGTTTCCGTTATGCTGTCCCACTACCCCACCAGCAATTGCTGATGGTTTAGGCTGTGCCCCTTTCGCTCGCCGCTACTGAGGGTATCGCTTTTGCTTTCTTTTCCTCCAGCTACTAAGATGTTTCAGTTCGCTGGGTTCGCTCGTTCTGACCTATTGATTCAGTCAGCCGTTTTTGGGTTGCCCCATTCGGAAATCTCCGGATCTCTGCTCGTTTCCAGCTCCCCGAAGCTTATCGTCGGTCACCACGTCCTTCTTCGCCTCTGTGTGCCTAGGTATCCACCGTTAGCCTTTTGTAGCTTGACCATTTTTGTTCTTTTTTACCGCTTACTTCACAGGCTGGAAGCCTGTTCCACTGTTTCGCTCGCGGCTCGACTTTTTGGCTTTTCTACACTTAGCTATGCAATTTTCTTGGTTCTTTACTGGACTTTAAGCCCAGCATCCTGAACTGGCTTTTACCATGTCCCGGTGCTGTTCTTTTTGACAGTATTTTTGGTTTTGGCCTTGAGCACGCTCTTGGCTTTGATTGCTTACCGCCTGAGCTTTTATTAAGATGTGGGCCATCCTGGACTCGAACCAGGGACCTCACCCTTATCAGGGGTGCGCTCTAACCACCTGAGCTAATAGCCCATTACCGAACCTAAAATAGTTTGAGAGCCTAGTCTTCTACCCTTCGACCTCGGTTGACCTGATTCCCGCTCTTGCACCTTTGGCTTCGAGTCGGTCTCAGTCGGTCTCCCTGAAAAGGAGGTGATCCAGCCACACCTTCCGGTACGGCTACCTTGTTACGACTTCACCCCAGTCACCAACCCTGCCTTCGGCATCCCCCTCCCATACGGGTTAGGGTAACGACTTCGGGCGTGGCCAGCTTCCATGGTGTGACGGGCGGTGTGTACAAGGCCCGGGAACGGATTCACCGCCGTATTCTGACCGGCGATTACTAGCGATTCCTCCTTCATGCCGGCGAGTTGCAGCCGGCAATCTGAACTGAGGCCAGGTTTGATGAGATTAGCTCCCCCTTGCGAGTTGGCTGCCCATTGTCCTGACCATTGTAGTACGTGTGTCGCCCAGGGCGTAAGGGGCATGCTGACTTGACGTCATCCCCACCTTCCTCCGGTTTGTCACCGGCAGTCTCTCTAGAGTGCCCACCTGAAGTGCTGGCAACTAAAAACGAGGGTTGCGCTCGTTGCGGGACTTAACCCAACATCTCACGACACGAGCTGACGACAGCCATGCACCACCTGTGTTCGCGCTCCCGAAGGCACTCCCAGCTTTCACCGAGATTCGCGACATGTCAAGCCCTGGTAAGGTTCTTCGCGTTGCATCGAATTAAACCACATACTCCACCGCTTGTGCGGGCCCCCGTCAATTCCTTTGAGTTTCACACTTGCGTGCGTACTCCCCAGGCGGGATACTTAACGCGTTGGCTTCGGCACAGCTTGGGTCGATACAAGCTACACCTAGTATCCATCGTTTACAGCTAGGACTACTGGGGTATCTAATCCCATTCGCTCCCCTAGCTTTCGTCCCTCAGTGTCAGGTTCAGTCCAGTAGAGCGCCTTCGCCACCGATGTTCTTCCCGAAATCTACGCATTTCACCGCTACACCGGGAATTCCCTCTACCCCTACTGCCCTCTAGTTCCTCAGTTTCCACTGCCTGCCCAGAGTTAAGCCCTGGTCTTTAACAGCCGACTTGAGGTACCACCTACGGACGCTTTACGCCCAATAATTCCGGATAACGCTTGCATCCTCCGTATTACCGCGGCTGCTGGCACGGAGTTAGCCGATGCTTTTTCCTCAGGTACCGTCACTTTCTTCTTCCCTGATAAAAGAGGTTTACAACCCAAAAGCCTTCCTCCCTCACGCGGTATTGCTCCGTCAGGCTTTCGCCCATTGCGGAAAATTCCCCACTGCTGCCTCCCGTAGGAGTCTGGGCCGTGTCTCAGTCCCAGTGTGGCTGCTCATCCTCTCAGACCAGCTACTGATCGTTGCCTTGGTAAGCCTTTACCCTACCAACTAGCTAATCAGACGCGAGCTCCTCTTATGGCAATAAATCTTTCACCTCTCGGCACATCCGGTATTAGCCACTGTTTCCGGTGGTTGTCCCCGACCCTAAGGCAGATTCTCACGCGTTACTCACCCGTCCGCCACTCCCCCGAAGGGGCGTTCGACTTGCATGTGTTAAGCATACCGCCAGCGTTCATCCTGAGCCAGGATCAAACTCTCCATGGTACTCAAGTTGTTTTTTTTCTCTTCACCAGACTCTCAGTCAACCGTTACGGTTAACACGAGACCCGGTTCGGAATTTTAGGTTTTAGTTTTGGCCAATCTGTCCTATAATGAGGTCAGATTAACCTGAAAATTTCTTGACGAGTAGCGACCGTATATTGGCTCTCAAACTATAGATTTTTCTTGGTTCGGGGCGGTGCGGTGCGCTTGGCTTTCCTCATCGCCATTTACTAATGTAAAGGGTAAAAAAGCGTTTGTCAACCTAAAACCGAAACTTTTTTGGGAATGAATCATTGAAGCCTAGGTATGGCAAGGGTTTTAGAATTTAAAAATTTTTTTTTTGAATCGGTTGACGAGGTCTGATCAGGGGAAGAATGGGACGCTCTCAGGTCACAGGGGTGGGTTCGTTAGATTTGGGTCGGGAGTCGGAACCCACCCCTAACCCCTCCCAGGAGGGGTTAGGGAGTCGGGAGTCGGGAGAATTATTCGGTAATTATTGTGTATTTAGATACATACCTGAACAGGGGCGTGTCGGTTGGTCGTTTAAGTGCAGCTTGGGATAACTACTCCGATGCTTCCCAGTGAAACGGGAAATTCACCTGGATTTACACTAATTGTCCGGTTACGTCTAGGATTAATCGGTAAGTAGTGGCTGTTCCCATTCAGAAGCAAGATTAGTGAACAGCCCTTTGCACTGGCACCATGAAATCCATTGTTGAACAACTTACTAAGCTAGCTCTGACAAGGCATTTGCGCCAGAATAAATTATAGGGATGCAGGGTGGTCTTGGGGATAAAATGGCTTCATTATGGGGTTTAACCCATTAGCAACTGGCCTAGTTTCCACGGGGCTTACAAGGTGCGTTTACTTAGTGTCTCTGTTCGTGCAGCGTCTCCAAAGGAGAAAGGAGAATCACGGCGTGACCGACACCGCCCCTGGCCACTCGCCCTTTGGATCAAGAAATGTCTTCGCCATAAGTTACCGTTACCAAACACTGGAGGTGTAAGTGAATTTTCAATCAGTAATTGCAACATTGAATCAATTCTGGGCAAAACATGGTTGCTTGATTGCCCAGTCCTACGATACCGAGAAAGGAGCAGGGACCATGAGTCCTCATACATTCTTGAGAGCTATTGGTCCAGAACCCTGGTCAGTTGCTTATGTTGAACCATGCCGAAGACCCACCGATGGACGCTACGGCGAAAACCCGAATCGCTACCAGCACTACTACCAATACCAAGTACTGATCAAGCCGTCACTGAATAATATTCAAGACATTTACCTAGATTCCCTCAAAGCTTTAGGTATTTGCCCTGAAGACCATGACATTCGCTTTGTTGAAGACAATTGGGAATCTCCTACCCTGGGGGCTTGGGGAGTTGGCTGGGAAGTCTGGTTAGATGGCATGGAAATTACCCAATTTACCTACTTCCAACAGTGTGGTGGCATTGATTGTCGTCCTGTACCCATTGAGATCACCTATGGTTTGGAACGATTAGCTATGTATCTCCAGGAAGTAGGTAAATTGGGTAATTTCCATGCANTAACACAGCTAAAGTAGTAGAATATATTTTTGGTAAAAACCTTAATTGACAAGGGATTTAGGGATTTTACTAAAGCACCATTTTAGCTGTGTTAGTCCACTACTCATTATAATGGTTCCCCTTTGTTGCGGTAAGCATCCCGCTCACTATTGAAGGATAATAGTGCTAGAAGTTGTAGAAAAAGTAATGGCTGCCAAAGACCTATTCCATGATGCTGTAAAAGAAGCACTCCAAAAAGACGATTGGATTATCACAGCAGATCCCCTAAAAATTAAGATTGAGGGAGTTAAGCTTGAAATAGATTTAGCAGCAGATAAAGTTATAGCAGCTCAAAAAGCAGAACGAAAAATAGCAGTTGAAATAAAAAGTTTCCTCAATACTTCGGCAATTACCGATTTTCATGCTGCACGCTTTTCAATTTTTAAACTATCGCCTAGCATTACAAATGAGCGAATCAGATAGAATACTTTATCTGGGAGTTCCTGTTGATACATTTGAATCATTATTCCAAGAAAAATTGCCCCAAGAAGCCGTTAAGGTTGATCAAGTAAAATTACTCATATACAATCCTGTTGAGGAGGTAATAATTCAATGGAAAAATTAGAAAAGTACCGATTAATAATTCGCCAATTATTAACTAATCATGCCAGGTTAGAAGCGACTAATTCAGATTCAGAGATTGAAGGTCAACTTATTTTTGACACAGAACATGACCATTATCAACTTCTAGATATCGGCTGGGATGGACTCAAACGAGTTTATAACTGTTTCATCCATTTAGATATCAAAGATGGTAGAATTTGGATTCAGCGAAATATGACAGAAGCTGATTTGGCACAAGATTTGGTGGAAATGGGTATACCAAAAGACGATATTATTCTCGGTTTACATCCCAGTTATAAACGTCCTTACACAGGCTATGGAGTGGCTTAGTGATATTCAGCTTATGGGCTATGGGCACGCTACTTGAGGTGCCATTGGTCTTTGGGCAACGCCTGATAGCTGAACGGATCGCTGACCGCTAAATGCCTACGTACTAATAGCTTTTCTGACTCAACAATGAACACTCCTTGGTTAAAATCACTTCTATTCAAACTTTTCCTCAGTTTCCTGACAGTATGCCTAGTCCTTGGCACTGCCACACAAGTCAAGGCATCTCCCACGGTAAATAGCTGCCCTGAAGGTATGACCTTAATCCCTGGCGGTACTTTCAAGATGGGTTCCGACGTTTACTATCCTTCCGAGCGCTCTGCCGAAGATGTTACCGTTGAGAGCTTCTGCATCGATAAATACGAAGTCACTAATGCCGAATTTGCCAAATTTGTCAAGGAAACTGGTTATATTACAGTAGCAGAGCGTCCCCTCTCCTCCGAACAGTTTCCGGACTTAACAGAGGAGCAACGGGCACCTTCCTAGTCTTTCAGATGCCGGACAATGGGGTTAGACCAGTGGGTTACCTGAGCTGGTGGAAGTGGACTCCTGGGGCTGACTGGCGACATCCCTTTGGTCCAAAGAGCGACATTAAGGGTAAAAAGAACTATCCCGTCGTCCATGTTGCCTATGAAGACGTTCAAGCCTATGCTAAGTGGGCAGGGAAGTCAGTACCCACAGAAGCCCAATGGGAATATGCTGCTCACGGTGGAATGGATGATGCCACCTACAGCTGGGGTGAGCAATACTCGGCCCAGAAGGCGAATACCTGGCAAGGATTCTTCCCCTTTTTCAACACCAAAGCTGATGGTCACACCGGCACTGCACCTGTAGGTTCTTTTGAACCAAATGGTTATGGTTTGTATGACATAACTGGTAATGTCTGGGAGTGGACTTCAGATTGGTATAGCATCGGTCACAATGGCAAAGCCCACAGCCTTAATCCTACAGGACCTAATCAAAAAGAAAGCTTCGACCCGAGAGAACCGGGTGTTGCTAAACATGTAATTAAAGGCGGGTCTTACCTGTGTGCTCCTAATTATTGTAGTCGCTATCGTCCTGCTGCTCGGGAGTCTCAATCACCGGATACAGGAACGACTCACATTGGATTTAGGTTAGTTAAGCCTGATAATTTTTCCTAAATCTGAAAAAATTATATAGCATTTATTCAAAGTCCCCCTTTTTAAGGGGGATTTAGGGGTATCCCTTTGTACCTCATGGGAAAGACAATTGCTATAGAATTGATTATTTGCTTGGTTACTCTCCTGATTGAAATGAGATAGAACATTATTGGTTTCCGATTAAAAACCAACGGAGAAAGTCACGTGGTACGATTGAAGATTTACGAGAGGGAGTAGACATGGCTGTTCCGCTAACCTCCTAATCTATAATTCGACTGCTATAACCCTGTTCTAGGAAACATTT
The DNA here is from genome assembly GCF_010672755.1 of Moorena sp. SIO1F2. Taxonomy (NCBI): domain Bacteria; kingdom Bacillati; phylum Cyanobacteriota; class Cyanophyceae; order Coleofasciculales; family Coleofasciculaceae; genus Moorena; species Moorena sp. SIO1F2. Next base: position 89,044 of record NZ_JAAHFV010000004.1, on the reverse strand, counting down.
TTGTGTCTTGGAACAGGGTTAACTAATGGGAAAAGATTATATTGACAAGATTGGTTTAGTCGGTAAAAATAGCCTTGTTTGCCTTGAAGCGGATCAGCAATTACACCCGATAAATCTTAGGTCATGAAAAAAAGAACGTTTTTAGTTTTCCTGTCGATTCTCTTATCAGTGTTTTACCTAGGAGGCTTTGTCCGATGTGCCCCTGCTGCTGCGGACTATGACCCCTTACTGTCTTGGAATCAGGGTGCGGCTAAGCAAACGATTGTTAACTTTGTACAAGAGGTTACCAATCCCAACAGTGATAACTACGTTCGTCCTAGCGATCGCATCGCCACGTTTGATAATGATGGAACCCTGTGGACTGAAAAACCCACAACTATTCAGCGGTTATTTATCCTAGAACAGCTAGGTAATCCATTGCCAGATTTCAAAGAACTTGCTTCTTTAAGTCAAAAGGATGTAATCCTAGACGATCTTCAACTCCAGGGAATGACAACAGAAGACTATCAACAGAAGGCTAGGGAATTTTTGGATAACTCAAAGCATCCAGACTTTGGAGTTCCATACATAAAGGTGACTTACCAGCCCATGGTTGAACTGGTCAACTATCTCAGGAGTAATGATTTCAAGGTCTATATTTGCTCTGGGGGGGGGATTGATTTCATTCGCTCCTATGCCGAAGATGCCTACGGTATTCCCCCTGAAAACATCATTGGTAGTAGCATCCAAACCGAGTTTATCACCAAAGACGATGGATCCCATGTCTTGGTTCGGAAGCCAGAACTGGTGCAACCCATTAATACTAAAGGAGGTAAAGTAGTGGGGATTGAGCGCTACATTGGTAAAAAACCAATTATCACAGTTGGTAATTCCGATGGTGATTTAGAAATGCTTCAGTACACTGACGAGCAAGACGGTCCAGCTTTGATGATGCTGGTTCACCACGATGATCCCCGGGAATATGTCTACGATACAGGTGCGGAGAATGCTCTTCGGGAGGCCGACGCTCGTGGTTGGACAGTTATCAGTATGAAAGAGGATTTCGTAACAGTGTTTGGAAACGAAATTGATATAGCAAAGGGAACAGGGAACAGGGAACAGGGAACAGGGAGTAGGAAGTAGGGAGTAGGGAATATGGCATCAAAATTCTCTCAATTCCTACACGGATTGCTATAAATCCCAGAAAGAATTTCAATCCGAGAACCTATCTGGATATGAAACAGAAGCTAAATACGAACGATTAATCTGCTCAGTAGTTTCTGATCCGTATCCTAGACCGTGACAGTAAATGCCAAGCCCTAGGATCCATGGCTTCACTCCGTAATTGCTAATTTCAGGCTTTGGCAAAAGTCCCCAATGGCTGACAAGCCTTCTGATGGCGTCCCATCTGCCAAACGTTTTACTATAGCACTACCCACAATCACTGCATCTGCACCCCAATCTTTGACCTGCTTAGCTTGTTCTGGCTGGGAGATACCAAAGCCAACCCCGATTGGCTTATCGGTTAGACCACGCATCTGATTGAGTAAGTCTTGTACCCGTGATTGCAGCTGAGTTCTCATCCCGGTGACACCGGTAACACTGACTAGGTAAATAAAGCCCTGAGACTGTTTAGCGATCGCTTCAATCCGTTCTGTTGGTGAAGTTGGTGCCACTAACAATATCACTTCAATCCCAAGCTCTGCTGCAGGTTTGAGCAATATTTGAGCTTCTTCCAGGGGTAAGTCAGGCACCACTAAGCCTTTCGCCCCCACTTCAGCAATCTGCTCTAAAAAGGAATTAATCCCTCGGTTGAGAATGGGATTGTAGTAGGTAAATAGGACAATTGGCGCTTGTAACTCTGGGCTAACTTCCTTTACCATTGCCAGAACATCATCCAACTGCACACCTTTTTGTAATGCTCTAGTCGCAGCAGCATGGATAGTTGGACCATCGGCCAAGGGGTCGGAATAGGGTACTCCCAATTCAATGATGTCAGCACCGGATTGGTCGAGTACCCGCAAGGCTTTGGCTGTGGTTTCTAAATCGGGATCCCCAGCGGTAATAAAAGGAATCAGAGCACACTGGGAGTTAGATCTCAGGGATCCGAAGCAATCGGAAATGTTTGTCATTGGTCATTCGTCATCTAGTTTTGCCCCTGCCCCTCCTGCTTAAGGGGGGATATGGAGGAATCGTCCTGTGCCTTGGTCAAACGCTTTTCCTGTTCCACCTCTGCTTGGAGTTGGGCAAGTTCTTCTGGTGTCATTTCTTCGAGTCGCTTTTGCAGGACAGCATCTTTATAGTCTTTCACCTGCTGGTTATAGGTCATGGTTTGGGTCAGGGCTCGAAACAGGTAGGTTAGCACCCACCCAACTAACCCCCCAACCAAGAGGACTTGACTCCAAATCCCGGCTTGGATGTGATCGTACCCAGCAAGCTGAAAGATCAAGTAGGCTATGCCGCCAGTAGCAAAGATACCAAGGGCAATTCCAATCGCGTCAATTCGTCGCATGAATTACTAATGATCGCTTAAGTGACTGACTTACCCTTGTGGCTGACGCCGCTTGGGGCGGAGGTTTAAGATTGGACTGAAGAGTAATAAACCTGGAAAGAATAAGAAGACCATGAAGTACATGAAGCCTCGCTCAAAGGAGCTAGCAACGTACCACCGTTTCTGTAGGTAGAGATAGATGGCGAGAGGGAATACCAATAAGTAGGCTCCTGCCAGAGACAGGTATAGTATCGCAGTAATCATAGAATTTTGGTTTAGGACACAGAAGACAAAAATGCGTTCGCGTAGCGTGACCATTTGCTTCGCTTAGCGTGGCCCAAAGGCCAAGGTCAATCGCTCAACCCTACTATACTACCTTAGGTCGAACATGCTGCCCTGTGTTCCCCCAGAGGCAGACTTTGCCCCATCCTAAAAATTTCAAAAATTTCAATACTATACTTGCATAGTAGCCCCAGTTCATGGTTAAATAGAAAACAGTGAAATCACAGTGGTTGATGGGTAAACGCAAACCCACCGCTATGTGATATCAACCAGGGGGCGTGGCGGAATGGTAGACGCTACGGACTTAAGGAAATTGAGCACTGATGGAGAAATCTGTCATGTGAATGCTCTCAAACTCAGGGAAACCTAAGTCTGGTCAAAGATAAGGCAATCCTGAGCCAAGCCGGGAAAACCTCTCGGAAGGTGCAGAGACTCGACGGGAGCTACCCTAACGTAAAGCCGAGGGTAAAGAGAGAGTCCAATTCTCAAGAGCCAGCTATGGCAGTAGCGAAAGCTACGGGAGAATGAAAATCCGTTGACCTTAAACGGTCGTGTGGGTTCAAGTCCCACCGCCCCCATATTTACGTACGACAGAGATATTTTCAGAGCAGGGAAACAGGGTTTGGTGATTAATTAGATTAATCAGCCGAACAAGAGGAAATTAATGATTAACCCAGCAGCGGACTATGATTCCCCCTGGAAAGACACCCTGGAATGGTACTTTGAGCCCTTCATTGCCCTGTGCTTTGCCCACATTCATAGTCAAATCAATTGGTCTCGTTTATAGCTAAGCTATCAGCTGTTGGCCAAGGCCAATGGCTGATAGCTTAATGCTTACCAATTGCTTGAGGTACTTTCGTCCTGGGTTGCGCGGGAGTAGGTAGTAGGGAGTAGGGAAGTCAGAAGAGGGAACTTCGGAAGTGGAAAAAAATCCTGTGAACCTCATAGCTATGAGAAACGCTATATATATATAGCCCTATTGCCATCGTCAACAGTAGACGCACTATGGTCAAGGGAGGTATTTTTCCAAAATGATTTAGGTTTTCAATATCAGCGCTAGCATATATCACAGCTAAGTTCCTGTAATTATTAAGTTTTGTATATAACTGCCGAGTCGGTTAACTGACTCCTGTGTGATCGACTGGTGACCTTGTAACGAATATTACAAATTATTACTTTGTTGTTAATAAATGAGACTGCGGTTCCGATTATCCTCTAATGTTCATATTGAGCTGGTCAAAGATAAATAACCAGCAAGATAGCAAACTAGTTAAGTACCTTTAATTTAAGGAGATTTCAATGCTTGACGCTTTTTCCAGAGCTGTAGTTACAGCAGATAGCAAAACCGCATGTCTAGGTGCTGGAGACCTGGCTGCTCTCAAAGGCTTTATTGCTGATGGTAATAAGCGCCTTGATATTGTAAACATTATCGCCAGCGACGCCAGCTGCATCGTTTCCGACGCTATTTCTGGCATGATCTGCGAAAACACTGGTTTGATTCAAGCTGGTGGTAACTGCTACCCCAACCGCCGCATGGCTGCTTGCTTGCGTGATGGTGAAATCATCCTCCGCTACGTGACCTATGCCATCTTGGCTGGTGATGCTTCTGTACTAAGCGACCGCTGCCTGAATGGTCTGAAGGAAACCTACAGCGCTCTGGGTGTACCCACCACCTCCACAGCTCGTGCTGTTGGAATCATGAAAGCTGCTGCAGTTGCTTTCGTTAACAACACCGCTAGCCAGCGCAAGTTTGAAGTAACTTCTGGGGATTGTTCCTCCTTAGCTTCTGAAACTGCTGGTTACTTCGATGCAGTAGTTGCTGCTATCAGCTAGTCTTTCCCTTTTGCCTAAGATAACCAAGCTCCTGCCAAAGCGAGCTGGGGAAGCCAAAAGCTAAGTATAATCTTTGTCAAAACCCATTCAGGAGATATATAAGAATGAAATCAGTTATAAGCACAGTTGTTACTGCTGCCGATGCTGCAGGTCGTTTTCCTAGCAGCTCTGACCTTGAGTCCGTTCAAGGTAGCCTACAGCGGGCTGCTGCTCGTATGGAAGCTGCTGAAAAGCTAGCAGAAGGCATTGATAAAGTAACCAAAGAAGCTGGTGATGCTTGCTTTAAGAAGTATCCTTACCTAAAGGAATCTGGTGAAGCTGGGGATTCTCAAGTCAAGATTGACAAGTGCTACCGCGATCTTGGTCACTACCTACGCTTGATCAACTACTGCTTAGTTGTTGGCGGTACTGGTCCTCTAGATGAGTGGGGTATTGCTGGTCAGCGTGAAGTTTACCGTTCTTTGAACCTACCTACCGGTCCGTATGTAGCAGCTCTTGAGTTCACTCGCGATCGCGGTTGTGCTCCTCGTGACATGTCTGCTCAAGCTTTGGTTGAGTACAAAACTTACCTTGACTATGTAATCAACTCCTTGTCCTAAGGAGATCACGGTGAAAATCCGTCGCTGATTGACTAATATTTCGATCAGCACCTGGGGACTCTTAGTACGTTGCTTTGCCTGAATTGGTTGAGTACCGTCGAAGAGTCCCCTGATTGTTTTGGGGAGTTAGGGGGGCAAAACTAACTAAACTTCGTAAGTCCTATTGTTAATTTCTAAATCACCACTAAATCACTGATGGATAAACGTTTTGCAAATATATTTAATTTGACCGAAGATCAAGCGATCGCACTTTTAAAAACACCCTTAGACCAGTTAGAAGACCAATCTGATCGCTATCTGGCTGCATCCCATTTAATTAACTTTCCCACCGAGCGGTCAATCAATGCCCTGATGGAAACGGTGCAAGACCAAAACTCAGAACTGTACCATCGTATCGCTCGACGCAAGGCAGTGGAAAGTTTAGGTCGTCTGAAAGCCTCTGTAGCCCTACCCATCATTCGCTCATGTCTAGGGGATGAGGATTGTTACACTGTGGAAAATGCGGTCTGGGCAATTGGGGAAATTGGCACTCAAGATCCGGAAATTCTTGAAGAAATTGCCCAGCTGCTGGAGAAGCCAGGTCAGACTTATCGGGTGATTATCCAAACTCTGGCAGCACTAGACTATAAACCAGCCCTTGAGAAGATTAAGACCTTTACTAAATCTGATAATGAACCCATAGCCAGTGCTGCGATCGCAACGGTTTGTCGGTTCACAGGGGATACCACCGAGATGCACAAAGTGATGGCATTCCTAGAACACTCTAGTGTCAATGCCCGACGAGCTTGTATTCAAGACCTGATTGATGCCCGATACTACCAAGGAATTCCTAAAATTGCGACCTGTCCCATTTCCATGGTCTTTCGAATACGAGGAATTCGCCTCTTGGCCGAGGCTGGGTTGCCAGCCGGTGATATCACCTTTGAGGATATCGAACCATCACTCGATCAAGTGATTCGTGATCATCCTGATCACCTAGAGCTGGTTCATGAATATGACCAAATGCCCAGTTTAGACTTCTTGATTAACGAGCTATACCACACAGATTTTGGGCGATGTTATCTAGCCAGTAAGACTCTGCTCAAGTTATCTCCAGAAACTGTTGCTGACGCCCTACTTGCTACCTATGCTGACAAAGCCCATAACGATTATGGTGCTCACTACCATGTTGTCAAACTGTTGGGCTGGCTGAAATACGCCGATGCCTACGATTTGATAGTGGAAGCCCTACACAATAAAGCACCCCAGTTTCAGAAATCCCGTGCTGCTGCTGCTATTGCCTTGGGTAATTTAGGAGATGAACGGGCAATTCCCTTACTCAAAGACAGCCTCAATACCAATATTTTCGACTTGAAATATGCCAGTTTAATCGCATTAGAGCAGTTTGGGGATACCAGTGGTCAAGGTCTGGCAGCTAATGATTCAGATTGGTTGATTCGGGAGAAAGCAGTTACTAAAGTGGTTACTAGTCATTAGCTATTAGGATTAGTCATTAGTCACCTTGGAAGAGCATCTTTAGTGTACTAAGCACTAATACCATGCTCTGGTAATTGGTAATTGGGATCGCCTATCACACGCTTTGCAGCCAGGATAATATAGAGATTATCACCGCCATAGTCTAGGCCAGATCATGACTGAGACAGTACCTCGAGTCAAATTACCTCCTCCCTTTCCTGACCACACCCAGCTACCGGAGTCAGATGGAACATTTGTGAAAAACTTTCAAGAGCATCCCCAAAGCATAATTCTAACGGATTCGATTGGAGAGATATTACAACAGCGACATCCTGATGGAGAATATGCTATTGGGCAAGACTGTGGTATATACTGGCGAGAAACTGACCCACCTGAGAAAGGAGCCGAAGCACCTGATTGGTTCTATGTTCCCAATGTCCCTCCTCAGCTAGATGGTAAAATTCGTCGCTCCTATGTGGTGTGGCGGGAACATATAGCACCATTAATTGCATTAGAATTTGCCAGTGGCAATGGGGATGAAGAACGGGACAAAACCCCGTTATCCCTCTCGACTCAAGGAGAAGTAACTAAGCCAGGGAAGTTTTGGGTATATGAGCAAATTATCCGAATTCCCTACTATGGTATTTATCAAATAAACAACGGCTCTCTTGAAGTCTATACCTTGGTCAGTGGGTTTTATCAGAAATTAACCCCTAATGAACGAGGGCATTATTATATTTCACCCTTGGGTGTAGAACTAGGCTTATGGCAAGGAAGTTATCAAAATCAAACTCAACTGTGGCTAAGGTGGTGGGATGAGGAAGGAAATCTGTTGCTGATTGGTGATGAACGAGCTGTTCTAGAAAGGGAAAGAGCTGAACAAGAGCGACAACGTGCTGAACAAGCAGAGTCTATGGTGGAGGAGGAGCGCCAAAGAACTCAAGCTGCTTTAGCAAGAGCGGCTCGGCTGGCTGAGCAGTTACGAGCAGCAGGTATTGACCCTGATCTTGAGGATACCATTTAGCACTTAACCAAACAGTTAAAGGTTTATTGATACAAAAGTATACAATTAGACCGATAGACGGAAATTTTTGTAATGTTTTGTTGCTTTGTTTCTCATAAATGGGACTAGAGTGTCAAACAGCTTTTATCGTCTAAATTGGTTAGTCAATTCATGAATGACAAGACCAATAATTTTAATTAAGTCCTTGTTATTGATAAGGAGATTTTAATGCTAGACGCTTTTTCAAAAGCCGTAGTTGCTGCCGATGCCAAAGGTGGATTTGTTGGCGGTGGTGATTTAGACGCTCTGAAGGGATTTATTGCTGATGGCAACAAGCGCCTTGATGCTGTGAATTTTATCGCTAGCAATGCTAGCTGTATCGTTACTGATGCGGTTGCTGGTATCGTTTGCGAAAGCTCTGGTTTAGTTGCTCCCGGTGGCGGTGTTTACACCAACCGCAAGATGGCTGCTTGTCTACGTGATGGCGAAATCATCTTGCGTTATGTGTGCTACGCCGTTCTGAGCGGAGATAGTTCTGTACTGACTGACCGCTGCTTGAATGGTCTTAAGGAAACCTACGCTGCTTTGGGCGTCCCCACTGGTAATACTACCCGGGCTGTTGCCATCATGAAGGCTGCTGCTGTGGCTTTTGTTAACAACACTGCATCTCAACGCACAGAGTCTGTTACTAGCGGTGATTGTGCCTCTTTGGCTGCAGAAGTCGGTAGCTACTTCGATGCAGTCGGCAGTGCTATTAGCTAGTCTCCCTGCTCAGGAGAATTTCAATTACACTGACCTTTTGCCGAAATCAATTTTAAGACAGGAGATATCTTAATTATGAAATCAGTGTTAACCACTGTTGTTGCTTCCGCTGACCTAGCAGGTCGGTTTCCTAGCGCTTCTGACCTAGAATCAGTTCAAGGCAGCTTACAACGTTCTGCTGCTCGTATGGAAGCTGCTGATAAGTTAGCAGGTAACTACGACGCTGTAGCTCAAGAAGCTGTTGATGCTATCTATAAAAAGTTCCCTAACGGCAGTGGTCGGGACATCGATGCAGGTACTCAGAAAGAAAAGTGCAAGCGTGACATCGTTCACTACCTGCGTTTGATCAACTATTGCTTAGTTGTTGGTGGTACTGGTCCTCTGGATGAGTGGGGTATTGCTGGCGCTCGTGAAGTCTACAAAGCCTTAGGTATCGATGCTGCTACCTATGTTACTGGTTTGACCTTCCTCCGGGATCGTGGCTGCGCTCCTCGTGATATGTCTGCCCAAGCCTTGGTTGAATACCGCATTTATCTTGACTATGTAATCAACTCCATGTCATAGAATTATCGCGATCCACTGTCTGTAGTGGCTAGCTGCCTCTAGTACTTTCGACTAAAGGGGTATCTTAGCAAAGTGCTGTGCCTGAAACAGGTTCAGCACTTTCCTAAGAACCCCTTCGTTATTGTTATCGAAGCTACTGACCATTTTTGAATGGTCGCGAAGCGATTGACTCCTGGATCAAGTTGGTTATGTCGAACTCAGGTTATAGACTGATGTCTACTAATCTTTGTATAGCATTTTCCATAGTTATGAGGTACACCGGATGGTTTCCCGATTCCCGATTCCCGATTCCCGATTCCCGATTCCCGATTCCCGATTCCCTGTTCCCTATTCCCTGTTCCCTAAAATCAAAAAATTGTGTACCTCACCTAATTGAAAACCGCTAGATACTGATATCTACTAATGTCTACAGAAGAGTTATATCAACAATTAAAAAATAAAAATCCTAGACTCAGAGAAAGAGCCATGCGGCAGATTGCAGCAGAGCGCACCGAGAATACTATTTCTGAGTTGATGGCAATTTTGGGTGATGAGGATGTGGTTTATCGGCGAGCAGCAGTGCAAACTCTCGGTGTGATTGGTCTTGATGCTGTACCGGTATTGGCAGAAACCTTAACAACTAGTGAAAATAACACCGTACGGGCTAGCTGTGCAAAAGCCCTGGCTGCGATCGCTCTTAATTACTCAGAAGAAACCTTCCCAACTGTCGGGTTGCAGAGTCTACAAAAAGCCCTCAAAGACCCAGATCCTGTTGTCAAAATATCGACAGTAGGCGCACTGGGAACTATTGGGCCACCCGCTTTTGAAGCCCTAGTAGCTGCTTTGGACATCGACGATATTGCCCTTCAAGTTACTGTGCTACAGGCTCTAGGTTCCTTAGGGGATGAGAGAGCTATGGAAGTGCTATCTGCTGCCGCTGAGAATCAGGAAGCCGACCCCTATATCCGAGAATCAGCAGCTAGTTCGATATCACGCTTGGAACAGATTATCAACTTTGGTTCATCCAGGAAAGCATCTCGAGAATAATAGCAATAAGAATACTAGAATAAGACTATTATTTGTTGTCATTGAAACCAAAAATTATCCCCAAAACTATCAACAAAGGAAGCCAGGGGACTTGACATCATTATTGAATTATTGATGCTTTCGGGCACTAGCTAAAACAATCTTCGGCTACGCCTCTTATTCAACTCTGCTTTGCCAAGGGTTGCCCAACGCTTTAACTCAACAATTTGTTTTTGTAAAGTGGCGATACGCTCCTCTTGCTCTTGATTATGCTGTTTCAAAGACTCATAACTCTCAGTAGGTTGATTAGCCGGAGATTGTTGTTTAGACAACTGATGCTCTAACTCAGCAATACGCTTCCCTTGGTCTTGAGTTTGCTGCTGTATAAACTGATTACTTTCTACTTGTTGCGCCGCCTGGGATTGTTGGTCAGCTAACTGCTTCTGTAATTTCTTAACCAGATTAGATTGCTCTTTAGCCTGCTGTTGTAAAGACTGATAGCTTTCGGTTTGTTCAGCAGTTTCAGATTTTTGGTCTGCTAACTGCTTCTGTAATTTATTAACCAGATTAGATTGCTCTTTAGCCTGCTGTTGTAAAGACTGATAGCTTTCTGTCTGTTCAGCAGTTTCAGATTTTTGGTCAGCTAGTTGCTTCTGTAATTTCTTAACCAGATTAGATTGCTCTTTAGCCTGCTGTTGTAAAGACTGATAGCTTTCTGTCTGTTCAGCAGTTTCAGATTTTTGGTCAGCTAGTTGCTTCTGTAATTTCTTAACCAGATTCCCTTGCTCTTGTGCCTGCTTTTGTAAAGACTGATAGCTTTCGGTCTGTTCAGCAGTTTCAGATTTTTGTTGAGCTAACTTCTGCTGTAAGTCTTCAATCAAATTAGCTTGCTCTTTAGCCTGCTGTTGCAAAGACTGGTAATCTTCTTGGGATACACCAGAACCACCAGGCTCAGACACATCAGCTTGTAGCGGTTGCTTACCCTCTATAACCTGAATCTTGGTTTTAGATGTTGTAGTTCCATTGTTGGAGGATGTTTCCTTAGCCTCCGGTGGATTTTCCAGGGCAATGGTCATACTTGCCTGCTGGCATGCGATCGCAATATTACCTCTGGCGATACGCTCAATTAGTTCCGAGCGGGACAATCCAGTATTCTGAGCCATCTGAGTCAACAAGCCAATGCCTGTAGGGGTCAGGGATATCCCCACCTTGGACTTACTTTCTGAATACTGGCTAGCAGTTTTACGGCTTTTCTTGGCCATTGGCTTTTCCTCCGGATCGGCTATTTAAAGTCTATATATTTTACTGTTAAAAGTACCTCGTTAAAAGCTTTATTTAGAAGCTTTTGTTCAAAGCTTGTATTTCCCAGCTATTTGTTGAGGGTTGACCGCTGTCATTCAACTCTCAACAGTCAACCCTCAACAACCTAAACATTTCTATGGCAACTGGCCATAGAGCTAATAGCAGCTCTAATCACTACTCTAATAACTACGAGGACGCCACTTATTCAACTGGGTTTCTGCAATCATAGCTAAACGGCGCTGATCAGCAATCTTTTCTTGTAAGGTGGCAATTTCCTGGGCCTGTTTTTCAGACTTTTGTTGCAGAGCTTCATAACTGTCTGGCTCTACAGTCGCTGCTGCCATGGGGATTTGGGCTGCAATGCTGGTGAAACCACTACCACCATTGCTCGAAGAACTGTAAGACTGCCATTTGCTATACTGTGATTCTCCAAAGCTAGCCAATGGTCGTAAGTCTGCCAGCTGTTTCTGCAAGGTTTCCAGCAGTTCTTCTTGTTCTTGGCATTTCCGTTCGATGGCTTGATACGCTTCTGAGCGTTGTTTGTCAGCTTCTGGGGGAGCTTCCTTCGGTTGGATTTTAGGCTTGAGTACTTCATCCAATAAGGCTTGGATATCAGTAACTGGGGCTTGCCCAAGGGGATTATTGTAAATAATCGATTTATTCAGCCTTGGTGGATTCCCTGACAAATTGTCTTTATCAGAGCTAGAAACGCTAGGCATCAGCACCAACATGTTAGTAAACCCAAGCAGCTTTTTGCCGGTTTGGGTTTTATAGCCCCGGTAAAAGGGTACAACATTCTCCCCAAAAACCTCTTGGTACTCGTCACTATCGATATAGGAATCAATATCCGCCTCGAAACCTCCTTCATCCAGTACTTGGCTGTGATAGAAGGTCTCCGAGTAGTCATCAGGAGCACGACCGAGCAAATGCTTAAAATTCAGCTCAATTGACCGGTAGCGGGGACAGATATCGAAAAACCTGGACCGATACAACTCTGACTTGGCAACCTGACGCACAAACTCACGGACAGTGATTTCCCCCCGCTTGATCTGGGATTCCGGGACAGTCAGCCGTTCACTCTCCATAACATGGGCATTTCCCAAAACCTGACGATAAACTGCTCGAATCACCGTCTCGATTTCTGCTTCTGAGCGACCTGGCCACAGCTCAATCGGATCAATTTCTTCCCAGGCTTGATACTGGCGTTGCCAGGTTTGAGTCGTGTTTTGCAGGAGTTTTTCAGCTTCTGTGAGAATCTTAGGTGCTTTTTGAGTTTCTGTGGCACTTGCTGCTTGGGGTTTATTGAGACCTAGAACATTAGCCAGGAGTTTATTGATATCAGTAGGTTTTACTACATCACCAGCTCCAGAAAGCGGCTCCATATTACTGGGACTATTGGTCATCAGGAACTGATTCAACCGAGACCAATTCCCCCGCCAAACATTGGGTTTATCGCTACCAGGTGCACCACGCAACAGTTTTAAGAGATGGGTAAATCCCACTGTACTCTTGCCTATTTGGGTTTTGTAGCCCCGATAATAGGGAACCTGGTTTTCCCCAAAAGCCAGCTGGTATTCTTCGCTATCGATATAAGAATCGATTTCAGTCTCATAACCACCTTGATCAAGCATCCTTGTATGCTCAATAATTTCCTCATAGCTTTCAGGAGCTCGACCAAGGAGATGCTTGAAATTCAACTCAATGGCTCGGTTACGAGAGCAACTGTCGAAAAATCGGGAGTAGTAAAGCTCAGATTTAGCCACTTGCCGCACAAATTCCCGGACAGAAATTTCTCCGTTTCTGAGTTGGGATTCGGCAACAGTGAGCCGCTCACTCTCCATGACATAGGTATTCCCCAACACTTGCCGATAGACAGCCCGAATCACAATTTCTATTTCTTCTTCAGAATGACTAGGCCACAGTTCAACTGGGTCTGTTTCCTGAAATGGTGCCACCCCTAATTGCGAGGCGCGTGTTAGTACAGGGTTGATAAAACCAATTACCATTTAAAAGACCTCCAAATGCCTTGTTGTTAAATGTTGTTAATTAAAGTTAATAAACAACTAATATAAAAACTTGCTTACGAAAAATACTTTCTTCGCTTTATAGTGAATTCACTTTAATTAAAAAGTCTTTATCTGTGAATATCAAAATTATTATATTAATTAAACACTCTTATAAGTATTAACTTACTTTTGGTTAACGTGAAGCTTTTTATGTGGTCTTGGTTGATTGACAGTAGGCCGATTGACTGAAAAAAATCCTAAAACCCTTAATTTGACTAGAAACCTTAACCCTATAGTCATTTGTGCTTACTATATCTTGGTGACACAGATTTTTCCCTCTAGTACAAATTGGCGATCGCTATAATCTCTCAGAGCGCTAGTACCATCTGCAATCAATTCTTGACATCGGTAAAGTCTCTTGGATTTATTTAGTTGTGAATTAAAAAAAACTCAATATTACTGCCAATAGTTAATGCATAGCTAACTAATCAATAGTGTTAGTTTTTAGAAATTAGCTGTTTATTGATCACAGCCTATTTCCAAAAACTAACATCTAGATACTTAGCTGATATCAACTACTGAATCCGGACAGTCAACCTAACCGATTTCAGTAATACTGACAATTTTGCTGCCCATTTTGTGCATATTTTGAATCCTCGCGGACAGCTGGTCGTAACCCACTTCATAGGTAGCATTACTCCGCTTGAAGCGAGAACCAACACCAGCTTTAGCTACAGTAACCTTAAAGCGTTTGCCTGTATTGGCGTAAGTACCTGAACCACCAACAGGAGCAGTAATCTTGGTAGATACATTAGCCGCTAAATCACTAATTAGCTTGGCTTGGTTACTGCTATCACTGGTAGCATCTCCCCGCATCAAACAAAAAGTCCGATTAAAGGCTACGTTCTTAATCCCAACTTCGGTAGTATTACTACGAGGATAGGGAACAATAAACTCGCCGAAATTCAACTGATACTCGTCGCTATCGATATAAGAATCGATTTCAGCGTCGTAGCCAGCAGTGTTATAAATTAGAACGTGTTCGGCAATTTCTGTTTGATCCTGGGGAGCACGACCTAGAAAATGCTTGTAGTTGAGCTCAATGAAACGATACTGGGAAGCAGAATCAAAAAACAGGGACTTATACAAGTCTGATTTAGCGACCATGCGCACAAAGCCCCGTACACTGATGTCCCCATTCCGCAGCATCGATTCAGCACTAGTTAAGCGATCGGATTCCAGCAAGTGCGGGTTACCTAGAACCTGTTTGTAAACTGCCCGAATCACTGTCTGCAGATCATCTTCTGTTGCACCAGGACGCAACTCTACCGGGTCAGCATCCATTACCCAAAGTGACATTTAAATTCCTCCTAAATTCTTTGCTCAAATTTAGCTGACTGACACAGCTATTCATTTATCAGTTCCCAGTTATCAGTTATTAGTTAACAGTTAACAGTTGTTCTTGATTACCATTAACTGTTGACTTAGTAACTGATAACCGGGCTACTCGATCAATTTAACTCAGTAATACTGAGAATCTTGCCACCGCTTTTATGAATACTCTTCACTTGTTCAGAGAGTTGCTCGTAGCTAACCTGATAGTTCAGCTTGCTATACTTATTCAACCGGGCTGCACCAGCGCATGTGGAAACAGCAATCTGGTAACGCTTGCCAGTATTGCCATAACCTGCACCATTGCCAATCGCTGGAGCCTTAACTTTTGGAGATAGATTACCAGCTACAGACGTGATTAGCTGGGCTGGTTTTCCACTATCACTGGTAGGAGCACCTCGCAATAACGAGAACATCCGATTAAAGCCCACATTCTTAATTCCTAATTGGCTACGGATGCTGCGGGGGTAGGGAACGACGTTCTCGCCAAAATTCTGGAGATATTCCTCACTATCGATATAGGAATCGATTTCAGCTTCATAACCCTGTTGATTGTAAAGGCTGACGTGCTCAGAGATTTCCCCTTGATCTAGGGGAGCACGACCCAGCAAATGTTTGCAATTAAGTTCAATGAACCGATAGGGCGAAGACCCCTGGAAAAATCGGGATTGATACAGGGCTGATTGAGCTACCATGCGCACAAAGCCACGGACAGTAATATCCCCATTGCGCAACATTGATTCCCCATTGGCGAGTCGCTCGCTATCCATCAGATGGGCATTGCCCAAAACCTGCTTGTAAACAGCTCGAATTACCGTTTGTAAATCATCTTCAGTAGCAAAAGGTCGCAATTCTAATGGAGCACCTTCAAAGGCATCCAAGCCTAGAACAGCTGACCGAGTTAAATTTCCCATTTCTATCTCTCCTTTAAAACTTCCGAAAAAAAACCCCAGACATTAGGAGATTTCTGTAATGCTGACGATTTTCCCGCTAGTGCGATTAATCCGCTGAATTTGGGGTGTCATCTTGCTGCCAGGAACAATGTACTCAGTGGTACTACGACGGCGACGACCGCTGTACATGGCACCCCGGACTACAATTTTGAACATCTTTTCGGTAGCATCAGCATAAGCGGCAGCACGACCACCTGCCAGTGGCACAATTTCGCTGGTGCTATTGGTGGCAACCGCTTCTACCAAGCAAGAGCTTTTGATGGAGCTATCAATTTCTGGACGACCCCTTACCAACGATAGGGTACGGTTATAGCCCACCTGCTTTTGGCCGATTTGGCTACTAGCACCACAATAGTAGGGTACGGTATCATCCCCAAAATTATTTTGGTACTCGTCACTATTGATGTAAGAATCAATCTCAGCATCGTAGCCCTGCTCAATACAGATACGGATGTGTTCCGAAATTTCTGTCTGATCTAGGGGAGCACGACCCAATAAATGCTTAAAGTTCAGCTCAATAAATCGGTACGGCGCACAGGATTCAAAATACCGAGCGCGATAGAAATCTGATTTGGCAACAGCCCGGACAAATTCCCTGACCGTGATGCTGCCATCGCATAATTGCGATTCAGCATTCACCAGCCGCTCGCTCTCCATAATGTGGGGGTTGCCCAAAACTTGACGATAAACTGCCCGAATTACAGCTTGCACTTCATCAATGCCGCTAGTGGGCCATAGTTCAAAGATGGTATCTGAATCTAGACCAAACTTGGCAGTAGGCGCTGTACTGACCATTTAAATTTCTCCTTGCAAAAAACTTATTCAAAATAGAGGGGATTTTCTTTGGCAAAACAAAGCAACCAACCCTTCATTGAACTGCACCTCTACCTTCTTTGGCAGCAAACTAGTTGGCTTGCTGCCAAAGCACGCAGACATACACGAACTTTCCCAGATTAGAAACGTTTGAATCCCGATTGAATCCTAATTACACAACGGTGATGCTGGCAATCACGCCACCCTGCTTATGAATCCGCTGGTACTCTTTGGAGAGCTGATCAAACGGAACCAGGTATACCTGGTTACTGCGCCGGAATTTGGATACCCGATTCACTGCACCAGGGGACTTATAGCCAGTTACCTCAATCCGGTACACCTTACCTTCAGCAGTAGCTCCAGCACCATGGCGAGTTCTGGCACCCAATGGGGTTTCTTGGAAAGACCAGCCAGATACACCACCAGATGGCGGAACCACTGCTGTCGGAATTTCTTGAATTACATTCTTATTTAGACAAGGACTCTTGCCAGCCAAGCTCCCTTTGAAGTCGCTACTAGATGCTCCTCGCAACAGTTGGAACATGTGGGTAAACCCAACCATCTTCTTGCCTGTTTGGGTTTTGTAGCCCCGGTAGAAGGGAACCGTGTCTTCCCCATAGACTTCCTGGTACTCGTCACTGTCGAGATAGGAATCAATCTCTGCCTCGAAGCCCCCTTCATCCCAGATAATACTGTGAGCCTTCATCTCATCGAAGCCATCGGGAGCCCGACCAAGTAAATGTTTGAAATTCAGCTCAATTACTCGGTAGCGGGGGGCTTTATCGAAAAACCGGGAGCTGTAAGCATCGGATTTCGCTACTGCCCGCACAAATTCCCGAACGCTGAGTTCACCTAGTTTAAACTGAGACTCTGGGACAGCCAGTCGCTCACTTTCCATGACATAAGCATTGCCCAAGACTTGCCGATAGACCGCCCGAATCACGGCCTCAGCGTCCTCGCTTGAGATACCTGGCCACACTTCAATTGGATCTGTGTCTTCAAATAGGCCGACACCTAGCTGTGATGCTGGTCCGAATGCCATTAACAGATTCTCCTAGATAGCAACAAATTTTTTAATCAGGGTTTTCTCAGGGTGTTTAAAAAACTTTACAAGCTTTTAAACAACAACATAACCTCTCTCACGACTCCTGATGGAAGAGTCTTGGGAGCTCATAGCTCCTGTGAGCGAGATTGTGTCAGTGTTTTACACCTTCACACATTTATTTATACAATGCCCTGATCACCCTAAATTATCAAGATTTGTAAACTTCTGGGATTGCCTGTGATTGAAACTGACAAGTATCTTAGAAATTATGAATTATAAAGTATTACTTATGAAATATCGAAATTTTTGGATTATAGGGAACAGGGAACAGGGAACAGGGAACAGGGAACAGGGAACAGGGAACAGGGAACAGGGAACAGGGAACAGGGAACATAAAAAAAATATCTGTACCTCATAAAAATGAGAACAGCTAGATTTCTGATTTTTTTTAAGCTACCCTAGACCGAACACCCAGGGCGAACAACCTTGGCCAAAAGGCCACGGGTGCGCGTTCAACCTTCAACCCTTCAACCCTTCAACCCTTCAACCTTTAACCCTTCAATCCTTCAACCTTCAACCCTTCAACCCTTCAACCCTTCTGAATTTGTGCGATCGCTACCTTGACCAGTTGGCGAATTTCCTCTCGCTGATCGGATAACTTGGCTGTTAAGGCGGGTAAAGCCGCTTCATCTTTAAGCTTCCCTAAGGATAAGATTGCCCTCCGCCTCACCTCTTGGCTGGGGTCTTCCAGTAAGGGGATTAAATGGGGAACCCCTACCTGGGGGTCAAGTTGGCTCACCGATGTCGCTGCTTCGGCACGAACATTGACAGATTCATCTTTCAGTGCTAATAAGAGAATATCTCTAGCCTGGTCATTACCCGGTTCATCCACCAAATTAGCGATCGCTCCGACTACTGCCATCCGCACATCTTCCGATTCCGAGTGGATTGCCTGATACAGGTGCTCAGCTGCGTCTGACCCAATGAAAGCAAGTGCCCAAGAGGCATGACCTTTGGCAGTTTGGGGATAATCTGCTGATTCCAACACCTCAATCAACCTTGGTACAGCCGCTTCTCCCATTCTGGCTAAGGCTCCAGCCGCTGAACTCTTGACCACTGTATCCTCATCATTTAACAAGGCATCAATCAGGGTAGTAACCCCCTGGGGATCCCTTATTTTTGCTAAAGCCTTGCCACAAGACCTGCGCACCACCGGGTTTGGGTGATTAGCTAGTGCTTCGAGCAAGAACGGAGAAGCTACCTTACCAATTTTGCCAAAGGCTTCCACGAATCCCAGTCTGACCATTCCCCGGCTATCAGCCAGGGATTCAACCATCTTTTTTAACTGTTGCGGATTAGTAATATCAACGTTTCCCTCAGCAAGTTGGCTATTGACATCAGCCAGCAAGCTGTCAGTTTCAGAGGGAGCTGGCGGTTGAGTTTCCGATGTAACCATGGGTAATTCCAGTTGCTTTAGTCAGTTGCGTCAGGATGATGGCAAGGATGATTGCTAGGGGCGGAGATTTTCCAGAGCAGCGTCGATCTTAATAATTTCTGGGTGGTTTTTGATATGCTCCATGGCCGCCTTTTTCGGCAGTTTCACCTTCTGAGCCATTTTCATCACATCATTAACCAGTCTTTCCCGATATTTCTCTAGTTCAGTAATAACTTCCTCAATTTCTGCCGGTGATGGCTGGGCTTCTTGAATTTCAGACATTTTGGTGACGTTCTTAAATCGTGATTATTATATAAGGTTACAGGTTACAGGTTACAGGTTACAAGTTACAGGTTATAGGTTATAGGTTACAGGTTACAAGTTACAGGTTACAGGTTACAGGTTACAGGTTACAGGTTACAGGTTACAGGTTACAGGTTACAGGTTACAGGTTACAGGTTACGGGTTTGAACGGTTTAACCTTGGCCAAAAGGCCACGCAATCGCGTTCAACCTTCAACCGTTCAACCTTCAACCGTTCAACCTTCAACCGTTCAACCTTGGCCAAAAGGCCACGCGTTCGCGTTCAACCTTCAACCTTTCAACCTTCAACCTTCAACTAGGATGACTGGCTCCTAAACTTTCCCGAGTATTACTTCGAGTATAGGGATTCCAGGTGTCTAGATCTTTATATGGTTGATTCAAAAGCATCGAACGGGTGGCTTCACTGATGCCTTGAGCCATGGTAAAGTCAGCCCCAGCAATATTTTGTACATGGTTTAAATCTGCTCCAGTCAGGTCGGCCCCTCGCAAATCCGCTCCCTCCAGCTCCACGCCACTCATACGGGCATTACGCAAACAAGCCCCGGTCAGGAAAGCCTTCCGTAAGTTGGATCCACTCAAAGCAGCATCCTGTAAATTAGCACCGGTTAAATCGGCTCCGCTGAGATAGCCTCCTATTACTCTAATCCCTTGCAAGTCAACTCCCCTCAGATTAGCGGTATTGAGAAAAGCACCATTGAGATTAGCACCAGGCCCAACAGCACCAGAACTTTTGTAGCGAAATCCTTCTGGCCAAGTAGTTTCCCGGTCATACAGGGCTACTTGTAGGTTGGTTTCATTTAAGTTAGCCATCGTCAAATTAGCCTTCCTTAAATCTGCCCGGTTTAAATACGCCCCTTCCAAATCAGCGCCAGTCAGGTCAGCGCCAGTGAGATCAGCTCCCCTGAGATCAGCTCCCCTCAGATTCGCTTCCCGCAAAATTGCCTGACTAAGATTAGCCCCAGTCAGGGTAGCTTGGCTCAAATTAGCTTTCTGTAGGTTAGCACCACTGAGGTTAACCTGGTACAAGTCTCTCTGACTCCAATCGATGCCCTCAAGATTAGCATCAGAGATATAGTCTCCGGCTTGGAACCGTTTTAAGATATCCATAGCTTGGTTGTTAGTGCGATCGCTTAACCGAGTTTGAATCATTATAATTTGTAAACTCTACCTGGAACTGCCAAGGTTAGTCTACCGTTCTGGTGGGAACACAGGGTATTAAAAACAATTACTATTTCTAGGGTAGGGGCTAGCTCTACCCATCTATCACTATCAGGAGGTTCAAGCAAAAATGCGACTCAAGCCACCCATGACCATGATGGACTTCTTTCGCAAAAGCGAAGGCAAGTGGTTTACTCAACGCACAGTTCATCACTTCGATAACGCTGCCGATGAATCCGGGGAATCCAATTTGATTGTTCAAGTCATTGAAAAAGATAACCCTAAAGTCAAAGCCGTGTGTGACCTCCAAAAGATTGACCCGAGCCAGGCGATGGGGGGAGCGAGCTTTATGTGGCAAATCAATTTAGATGACCGGGAACC
This sequence comes from Moorena sp. SIO1F2, assembly GCF_010672755.1. Taxonomy (NCBI): domain Bacteria; kingdom Bacillati; phylum Cyanobacteriota; class Cyanophyceae; order Coleofasciculales; family Coleofasciculaceae; genus Moorena; species Moorena sp. SIO1F2. Next base: position 68,263 of record NZ_JAAHFV010000004.1, on the reverse strand, counting down.
AAGTTCAAAATATGCCGCAATTCTGATTGATGTTCCAGACGATGAAACTAAGCTTAGTGGCAAATTGATTCGAGACCAGGGCTATGTTGAAAGTATTCCGGTAGTGAGTCGGTATTGGTTTGGCAAAGACGGCATCCTCACCATTGATACCAATTACCAGAATAATCAGGGTCAAGAACGTTGTTGGTTTATCACCGATGATTTTCGTGTCCGAGTCAGCACTGTGCGCATGATGAATGGCGTCAATCTCATGACCTATTGCTCTGAACGCCGTTGTGTTTCTAGGGAAATGCTGGAACAAATGATTGAAACTAATCGCGCTAGAGCTATGGCGGCGCAATAATAATTAAGGCATTAAAACTTAATTATCTGATCAAAATAATTCAACTCGGAGCATATTTACTTAGATTACTCCTAAGTTTACCTATAGGAGGCTAAGTATAATGAAAATAGTGCGTACGCTAGTAATTTGTGGTGCTATAAGTCTGAGTGGATACTATGGGATTACCCATTCAGTCAATCCCGCTCTGGCTCAGATTGTTCCGGATCATACCTTGGGGGATAACCCTTCTCTAGTTAAACCAAATGTAGAGGTCAAAGGACTTCCCGCTGACTTAATTGAAGGTGGAGCAACCAGAGGGGATAACCTATTCCATAGCTTTTCGGATTTTAATGTTGGGGACTTGCAGCGGGTTTACTTTGCCAATCCCGCTGGCATTAACAACATTCTCAGTCGAGTAACTGGTAGTAACATCTCCAAGATCTTCGGAACCCTAGGAGTAGATGGTGCCGCCAATTTGTTTTTGGTCAATCCTAATGGTATTGTTTTCGGAGCCAATTCCCAATTAGATGTAGCCGGTTCCTTTGTCGGAAGTACCGCTAATAGTATAGTGTTTGGCAATGGCATCGAGTTTAGTGCTATCAATCCCGAAGAACCACCCCTGTTAACCATTAACATTACTCCCGGATTGCAGTATGGAAAGACCGGATTGCAGTATGGCCAGAATCCGCCTCAGCCGATCGTAAATGCTGGCAATTTGGCTGTGGGACAGGGACAGAATGTCACCTTAGTCGGTGGGAGTATCATTAGTAGTGGGGATATCCTAGCACCAGGGGGTGAGATTAATATATTAGCGGTTCCCAGTGAAACATTAGTGCAATTGGGGCAAGCTGGACAGATTTTGACACTATCGACTCCAACCCCATCAATAGGATCTAATTCTGCCTCTGTTACTGAATTTTTCAGTAGTTTGAACCATGACACCGGCGTAACAGTTTCCAGTGACGGTCAGGTCACAATTACCGATTCCGGTACTATTGTGCCACTTGATCCAGGAACAGTGATCATCTCTGGTGAGCTGAACGCTGCCAACCTGTCTCCAGGACAAACAGGAGGCAAAGTAACGGTATTAGGGGATCAAGTGGGCTTGTTTGACAGTGGATCCATTGATGTTTCTGGAAACAGTAGTGGTGGAGAGGCACTAATTGGTGGGGATTTCCAAGGTCAAGGACAGCTGCCATTGGCCACAGCTACCTATATCGATCCTGACTCCACTATAAATGCTGATGGGATTAGCACTGGTAATGGTGGTCTGATTGTGATTTGGTCGAATCAATCCACTCGCGCCTATGGCACCTTAACGGCAAGGGGGGGAGCGCAATCAGGGAATGGCGGTTTAATCGAGACATCCAGTGCCAATTTTCTGGATGTTACAGGAGTCAGAGTCGATGCTAGTGCAGCCAATGGAAATGCAGGAACTTGGTTACTTGACCCGAGGAATGTTACTCTTGGCTTTGCCGATACATCCAATGGCACCTTTGATAGTAATTCCAATATCTTCACTCCCACTGGGGATGATGCCGTGGTGAATATCCCAGATATTGAAGCTCGACTCAATGCTGGCACCAATGTCACCATCACTACTGGAACCACAGGCACTCAGGAAGGAAATATCACTGCAGATGGCTTTGGCATTACCAAAACTACACCAGGGGAAGTCACTCTAAGTTTGCAAGCGGCCAATGATATTTCTCTCAAAAACTTTGGAATAAATGCCGACAGTGGTTTCCTGAATCTAGTCCTGGAAGCGGATAGTGACAACTCCGGTAGTGGTGATGTGGAGTTGATGAATGGGGGAATTGATACTGGAGGAGGAGCAGTCACCATTACTGCGGCTGGTGCGATCGCATTGGAAAGTATCGGAATCAACAGAAATAACAACCGTAGCGATCAGGCACCACCGATCACCGTGATCAGTGGTGAATCCATATCCCTCAAAAGTGCTGGAATCAATACCTTTACCTCTGGGGATAATGGAAATGCTGGAAACGTTATCGTTCAAACCGGCACCCTTACCATAGAAGAGGCGGGGATTGGTAGTACGACAGACGGTAAGGGGGATGCTGGCAATATCACTGTTACTGCTGCTGACTCAGTTGTGGTCACAAACAACAGTGGTATTAGTACCAACACTAGAAATAAGAGTACTGGGGATGCTGGAGAGATCACAATCACCGCCGGTTCTGTATTGTTGGAAGGCCAGGAAAATGGTCTTGGCAGCGATACTGAAGACAATAGCAGTGGGGATGCTGGAAAAATAACCATTACTGCTGACTCAGTTGTGTTCAGAGGAGGCAGTGGTATTGGTACCAACACTCAAGATCACAGTACTGGGGATGCTGGAGAGATCACAATCACCGCCGGTTCTGTATTGTTTGAAGGCCAGAACAGTGGTCTTGGCAGCGATACTGAAGACAATAGCAGTGGGGATGCTGGAAAAATAACAATTACTGCTGACTCAGTTGTGTTCAGAGAACAAAGTGGTATTGGTACCAACACTAGAAATAACAGTACTGGCAATGCTGGAGAGATCACAATCACCGCCGGTTCTGTATTGTTGGAAGGTCAGGGCAATGGTATTGGCAGCGAGACTCAAGACAATAGCAGTGGGGATGCTGGAAAAATAACCATTACTGCTGACTCACTTGTGCTCAGAGACGTCAGTACTATTGGTACCAGAACGATTGATCAGAGTACTGGGGATGCTGGAATCATAATAATTAATGTTGACTCCATCTCCCTAGAAAACAATAGTGCGATTCTAAGTACTACCGAAACTACTGGGGAAATAGGAACAATCGAACTTAATGCCAACTCCATTTCCCTCTCAGACAGCAGAATTACTACAGCTGTAGAGGAAACAGCAGTTGTTAACTCTCAAGAAGACCGAGGCCCTAATATCATAATTCGGGGAAGCTCGCTGTCCTTAACCAATAACGCTCAAGTAACGGCTAGTAGTTCTGGCCAAGGAGATGCTGGTAACATCTCGGTAGAGGCTGATCAGTCAGTTTCGCTATCTAATAGCTCTATCGCTACCGCTGTAAATGAAGGTGCAGAGGGAAAAGGGGGTGATATCAAAATTCAGTCAGGCTCAATCACTCTTGAAGATCAAGCCAACATCTCTACTGAAACCGTTAGGGGAGATGGTGGCAATATTACTCTGACGCTACAGGATTTATTACTATTGCGCGATGGGAGTCAAATCACCACCAGCGCCGGTACCGAAGACCAACCAGGAGATGGTGGCAATATCACCATTACTGCTGATTTAATTCTTGCCTTCCTGGAAGAAGATAGCGACATCACCGCTAATGCCTTTGATGGCAACGGCGGTAATATAGATCTTACCGCTCAAGGCATCTTTGGGTTCAACTTCCCCGATCAACCAACCAACTTCAGTGATATCACCGCCAGTTCTGAGCGTGGTGTAGACGGTGACATAAAAATCAACATCCTTGGGGTTAATCCCTCTCAGGGTTTAGTAGAACTACCCACTACTGTAGTTGACCCATCTGCACTGATTGACGCTAGGTGTGCTGACACTGTCAAAGTGGCATCGGATGATTCCAAAGGGGATGAATTCATTGTTACTGGACGGGGTGGCTTACCTCCGAGTCCCCTTGACCCAATCATAAGCCGAACTGTAATAGCAGATTGGGTAACCTTAGATAACTCGGCAACAGAAAATTATCAGAGTCAACGTCATTCTCCGGCTGCTAGGGAGGAGTCGGCTCGAAAGCGTCCAAAGCGGCGGATTGTGGAAGCTCAGGGTTGGCTGATTGGCCCTGATGGTACTGTTATTCTCACCCCTTTCCCTACCACCCCCGAGACCTGGGCTAACTCTTGGCGCAAATCCCCTTCTTGCGAGGATCTCAGGAGAATTAGTAATGGCTCCTAGGGTTAATCCTTTGGTGGGCAGTGCTTAGCAAGCCTTTGGCCAACTTGATCAATCGGTCTGAGCCACTGCCCACCCTACATCTAGCTCTTTGGTGGGCAGTGCTTAGCAAGCCTTTGGCCAACTTGATCAATCGGTCTGAGCCACTGCCCACCCTACATGAAGTACTTTGTCACGGGTTGGTTGCCCAATTTTGCCTAAGTCCTGATTGACCTGAAAGGGAGGATAATGGCAAGTGACGTAAAAATCGAGCACTCCGAATCCTATCATCTGTGCTAGAATTCGGAGGTAGCTTAAGAGCAGCAATATGCAAGCTGGTTCCTAGTCTTAATTCAAGATTGTAAATTCCAGCCATTAACAGCCAAGAGTTCTTGGTAAGTATTCCTTGACTATCTAATTCCCTAACTATATCAGTGTTCCTACTTAAGTCGAAATTTATAAAATATACTATCATATGGTAGTAGCGCGGCCAGGGCTGAAGCGCTACGATGGCTATTAGCAGGTTCAGATCAGCAGCGAAGGTTTAGATTATAGGCGTTCCCATGCCAGTGTAGATTCGTCGAATGTAGGTACGACTGAGGCACCCCTTAAAACAAGTCAAGCAAAGTGAAACCTTCGCAGCTAATTAAGAGTTAAGCGTTTTTGAGTAGATGGCGGAATAGATTCTCCTTAACCATCATTTGACGCAAAACTTCCAAGAGATAGGACTGAGCCTCCTCCTGGCTCAACAGCTTGACTTGGTCTTGGTAGATTTTCATCTGGAACTGTTGCTCCAAACTTAGCTTTCCAGGCGTTTCCATAGGTTTACTCCTAAGCTTACATACGTTGATTAGGGCAGGCGGACGAGTGTTCCGACTGCTCTTTTTTTTGGCCGTTGTTAATCAATCTAACACACCTATAAAATACTGTCGATTCTGTCAAGCAATAAGTAATTAAAGATACAAATTGTAATAAAAATCCGGAAAGCGATGATTTGCCCTTGTGCCTGTATGTCTGATGGACTTAGATCAAGTCCGATAAAATACCGATAATCAAGAAGATGGATGGGGTGATGGGGTGATGGGGTGATGGGGTGATTTGTATTAAGAGTAATTATTCGGACATCATAATTACGCCAAACCTGAGGCCAAACCCACCTATATAGTGGCACAATCCCGTTTAGTATCAGTATATGTAGCGTAGCAGCGGAAATCATGATGGATTGGGCATGGATCCCTTGTTTGGAAAAATCTCAGGAATATGCAAAAATTCAAGCTTAATTGACACTCCTCTGCCTAAAGGCGAGAGGATTCTTGCTTCAATGGGATTCCAACGAATTTACCCTCAGCAAGCATCTTCACCGTATGCCCTACGGCTGTTAATCCTCTAATTGCCACTACCTGAGCTGCTGCTATATCTCTATCCGTTGTATAGCCACAGGCAGAGCAAATGTGAGTACGTTGTGAAAGCTCTTTCTTTCCCGTTTGTGTCAAACAATTAGGACAAATCTGGCTGGTTTTACGTGGATCTACTTTCTGGAAATACACCCCACGCTTAAAACAAGTTTGTGCCAAGATCTCGAAAAATTGGCCAAACCCAGCATCTAAGCAGTGTTTCCCTAATATTCCACGGGATAGCCCCACCAGATTCAAATCTTCTACAAATATCATCCCTGCATGATCGCACAGATGATGGGAAAGCTTCCTGTGCCAATCTTTACGGCAATTGGCTACATACTCGTGTAGTTTTGCTACCTTTTTTTGTGCGCGCCTCCAATTGTTCGAGCCTATAGGTTTCCTGGAAACACGCTTTTGCAGTAATTTCAGCTTGCGTTCGGCATCACCCAGGAACCTCGGACGCTTGATTAAAAGACCACTAGAAGTAGCAATAAAACTAGTTAATCCTACATCAATTCCTACTGCTTCACCATGGGGTATTGGTTGAGGTAAATCAACATTCCATTGAATGGTTAGCATGACGTACCAACCGGAAACCCGTTTCACTATACGAGCTTGCTTGATTTGAGCATCATTAGGAATTTCTCGTGACTGACGGAATTTTACCCAACCAATTACAGGCAATTTCACTAACCCATGTTCTAATCTTTTTCCTTTCATTTGAGGAAAAACAAAAGACCTCATTCTGCCTTTTTTCTTGAACCGGGGGAATCCAGCGTTACGCTCCCACATGTTGGTGAAAGCTGTTTCAACTCTTTTTAAAGTTTGCTGCAACACTTGAGATTGGATCTTCTTGAGTTCAAGGTTCTGTTTTTTGGCAGCCGTCAAAGATTTACACTGACTTGCATAGGTAGGACGCGGTGTGTCAGCAGGAATGATGTAGCAACTATGGAGGCTGCAAGCATTAATCTGACAACTACGAGATTTGTACCAATCTTTCCTTTCTGCTAAAGCGTAGTTGTATACCAAGCGAGTTATCTCAAGCCACTCATCAAAGATTTTTGATTGTTGTTTGGTAGGTTTAAGCTTGAACTCGTAGGTGAGATTAAACATTTGCTTTTCCTCCTTGCCTTCTATAATAGCGATTTTATTATCTACCGTCAATACGAAAGATAATAAAAGCCGTCGAACGAAGGACGGGGCTTTAAACCCAAAATTTTTGGTAAAATTTGAACAAAAACTAGGTAAACCAAATACGATAATATGGATCCAATTATTGATGCGATGAAATTTTTCCAGCTCAGTGCTGGCAACTGGCGATCGCAACGCACAACCCACCACTTAGCCTTCCGACAAGCAGAGAAGGGAGAGTTGGACATCAATGTAGCCACCTTAAAGGCTGATCATCCCCAAGTCATTGAGCTGTGTGAGCTTCATAAGATTAACCCAAGTTTGGCAGCAGGTGGAGCTTTGGTCAGTTGGCAGGGTACAATGGCTTGGGATCAGACTGATGAGGGTCACAAAGACTCGACGGTGATGGTGGTGGTTCCAGATGCCGATTCTCCTAGACATGGGAAGTTATTGCGGGAAAAAGGTTACGCGGAAACCATGCCAGTGGCTGGTCTTTATCAGATGGATGCTCAAGATGGGCTAGTGCTGATTACTGAATATGAAACCATGAGTGCTCATGAGCGTTTCTCCTTTATCACTCCATCTCGGCGGATGCGTACCAGTATAGTGAAACGTTTTGGTGGATTTAGCAGCGCATCATTTTGCATCGAAACCCGGATTGACTCTAATCTAGAGAATTTAGAGAATAGGGCTAATACTGGGTCTAATATTGGGGTGACATCTCAACAACAACAAAATGTCTTGGCACCGGAAGAGTATTATTCAATCTTGGGCTGGTGATTCCACCATCAGCGATGATCCGTTAATCCGGGGCTACCAGTATCTGAATGCGGTGGGTAAGCTGGCTTTAGACCCAAGTATGGTAGAGATTACTGATAATGTTAAAGAACGCGATCGCATTTATACCTGGATTGGCAATCACATTGATGCCATTAATGGAGAACTCCAGACTTGCTTAGACGCCTGTCATAGCTGCTATCATGATTCCCTATGCCGCCCAATGCGGATTTTGGCAACCCCTTTAGGGGAAAAGTTTGGTATTGATGGCTTTTGCAACATCTTAGCCACTCCGGCGGTGATATTAATTGATGTCGGACGCATTGCACGGTCTGATTGGTTAAGTATTGTCATCCATGAATATGCCCATGCTCATTTAGGTGCCCCTGGTCACGATCAGCGTTTTTTTGAGGTCATTTCCCATCTCTGTTTGGGTCTGGGATTAAAACCCCCACGTTGGCAGTTAGATCTCGAAACTTACTTACGGGATTGGCCTGAGTGTCCATCCAAGACTAATTCACTGTCTTTTTGGATGGGGTATGGATGCTAGGAGCGATCGGCTATTGTCTAATTGTTTAGCAAAGGGAACAGCGGAGCAGGGAACAGCGGAGCAGGGAGCAGGGAGCAGGGAGTAGGGAACAGGGAACAAACATTCTCTCAATTGATTTAGGATTGCTATTTGGTCTAATTCTTTCGGGCTATTTTAATAAATATTAAAAATTATTGCTTTGATTAACGTTTTCCTTAATCAAAATTAATAACCTATTAGTGATGAAGGTGATTAAGTTAAAGGGGAACACACAGAGTAATCCCAAAAGAGTATCCTTAGTTGATGAACCGATGGCTATTGACTATTGACTATTGGCTGCTGTCCCAGCTATCAGTAGTCGCTCTAGAGATTGAGATATCGATTAAACTATAATTTTTTTACAGATTGACACGGGATTCATTATATATTTGATTAAGGTTTGTAATATTTTCTAAGAATACGGAGATAAAAACGTGGCTATTCCTTTACTAGGCTACGCCCCTGTGACGCAGAATGCGCGCATAGATGGGTATGAGATACCAGGAGAAGAGCAACCCAGAATTTATTCCACTGAAAACTTGCTCTCCCCCGGAGACATGGATGCCCTAATCGAGGCAGGATACCGTCAGATATTCTTCCATGCCTTTGCTTCGGATCGTGAACCGTTCCTGGAGTCCCAACTCCGCTTCGGTCAGATCACAGTACGGGACTTCATTCGTGGGTTGTTGCTTTCTGAAACCTTCAAGACCAGTTTCTATGACAAAAACAGCAACTATCGCGTTGTAGAACAGTGCGTGCAGCGGGTGCTTGGACGTGATATCTATGGCGAAAGGGAAAAATTAGCCTGGTCAATTATAATTGCCACAAAGGGTATCCAAGGCTTCGTCGATCAACTGCTCGACAGTGAGGAGTACATGGAGAATTTTGGGTACAACACCGTCCCCTATCAAAGGCGTCGAGTGCTTCCCGGTCGGTCTCAGGGTGAAATACCATTCAACATCAAATCTCCACGTTACAACGAATACTACCGTGCAGTACTGGGCTTCCCACAAATCATTTGGCAGACCCAGGTGCGCAGTTACGTGCCACAAGACAAGAAGGCCAAGTTAGGGGATCCGTCTCTGTATATGGGCATGGCACGGGAGCTGTCTCCCCAAGGCAACACTATCCCACGAGTGTCAGCTTTGAACATCGATTACGAATCCTTAGTGCCATATCGGGCTCAGCAATCTCCGCAAAAGGAACTAGCTGAAGCGAAGTCGTAGCACCTCTAAGAGTTTGATCAAAGCTAGGGGGGGAGGGGCAACAAACTCAATCCACTCCTCAGAAACTGGATGCTTTAGTTGTAGCCGCCAAGCGTGAAGTGCTTGACCCGGTAGATTGACACCGACAGAACGACCACTGCTGTAAACGGGATCTCCAACAATGGGATGACCAATATAGCTACTGTGGACACGAATTTGGTGGGTGCGACCAGTTTCTAATTGGAAATGGATCAGGGTATAGTTGCCCAGTCGTTCTCGGACTTGCCAATGGGTAATCGCTGGGCGTCCCCCTTTTTCTACTGGCACGACAGCCATTTTCTTGCGGTCTACAGGATGCCGTCCAATCGGTTGGTTAATGGTGCCAGACTCAGCAGAGGGAGCACCATAGACTATACCTAAATATTGTCTTTGAGCAGTTTTGGCTTGGAGTTGGGCTTGTAGATGTCCATGAGCCTGGTCAGTTTTTGCGATCGCAATTGCACCAGTTGTATCCTTATCCAAGCGGTGGACAATGCCTGGACGCTGAACACCACCAATACCTGTCAGTTTAGGACAGTGGGCTAAAAGGGCATTGACAAGAGTAGCACTTTCATGGCCAGGTGCAGGATGAACTACCAAACCAGCCGGTTTATTGATAATAATCAGAACGTCATCTTCATAAAGAATGTCTAAGGGGATAACTTCCGGTTGTAATTCCAGAGGTTTGGGGTCAGGAATGGTTAGGGATATGCGATCGCCTAGCTGAACTTTAGCTTTTTTTGAGATGCACACATGATCATTCACTTGCACGTTGCCTTGTTCAATCAGCTTCTGGATACGAGAGCGAGACAAGTCAGGTGTTTGTTGGGCAATATAGCTGTCAAGGCGATAACTGGGAGTTGAACCAGTAGACTCGCTAGTTTCCTGAACTTGCAAGAATTTGATAGAAAGCTGAGGGGTCATTGTTGATCGTTGATTGTCAAGGGCACTGAGAATTAGGAATACAGAAGACTTCAATTATGTATAGCAAAGGGAACAGCGGATCTGGGAACAGCGGATCTGGGAGTAGGGAATATGGCATCAAAAATTATCACAATTCATTTAATAATGCTATATTAATTAGCAATAATTAATAATTAATAATGAGCCAAAGGCGATCAACCATTGTATATAGCGTTTCTGATACTTATGAGGTACATTCCATTTTATGGACGCCACTCCCTACTCCCTACTCCCTACTCCCTACTCCCTACTCCCTACTCCCTACTCCCTACTCCCTACTCCCTATTTTGGTCAGTAGCCAAGTGCAGCGGTAGGGTAACCGTAAATGTTGTTCCCACCCCAACTTCACTGTTTACAGCAATTGTACCCTCGTGCAAGTCTAAACATTTTTTGACAATCGCTAAACCCAGTCCAGTCCCAGGGATGCTGCCAACATTACTCGCTCTTTCAAAGGACTCAAAGAGTTTCTCTTGGTCTTTTTTAGGAATGCCGATCCCCTGATCTTGAACCTGGATTACTGCGGTCGAAGAATCGCAATTGAGTTCAAATTTGAGGGTACCTCCTTCTGGGGAATATTTAATGGCATTTAACAGCAAATTGTTAACGACATGACTCAAAAGTCTTTCATCGATTAGGGCATCTTGGCAGCACCCATGAGTAATGAATATCAGGTTATGCTTAGAACCCAGGTTAATTTTGATATTTTCGAGTATGTCCTGACACAAAGCAACTAAATCCATGGATGCTGGCTCAAACTTGAGTTTACCCGCATCGGCTTTCCCAATCGTTAGAACATCATCCAAAAGTTGAGTCATCCGGAGCACAGCATGCTGAATCTTATCATGGTGCTTCAGTTTTTTCTCAGGGGACAATTTATCCTCATAGCGTTGCAGCATTTGAGCAGAAGATTGAATGGTAGTCAGAGGCGTGCGAAACTCGTGAGAAACTAATGAAACGAAACCTGAACGCAGTTGACTCAGCTCTTTTTCCTTAACCAATGCCTTACGAATATCTGCTTCTGCTTGCTTGAGTTCAGTGATATCTCTTCCCACCGCCTGGCATTCGAGAAAGTTGCCATGTTCATCAAACATAGCTCGATCACTCCACTGCTGCCAGCGAATTTCTCCAGAGTCGAGAAGAACTCGGTGTTCGTAAGTGTTAATCGGATTATCTACAGAAAGAGAACGGAAGTTCCGGGTAACAATGTCTTCGTCTTCCGGAGGCATTTTTGGCAAAAATACTTTCCCTACTAATTCAGAGCGGTCTTTGCCAAAATAGCGGCAGTAAGCATCATTGACAAACGTTAGGGTGCCATCAAGTTTCAACCGACAGATCAGTTCAGTTTGATCTTCAATGATGGCACGAAATCGTTCTTCACTATGTCGTAGCGCCTCCTCTGCCTGCTTGCGTTCTGTAATGTCTTCAACCATGCTCAAAATACACAGGATTTCTCCTGCTTGATCTCGCATAGCCATCATGGTTAAATTACCCCAGAGGGTATCTTGATTCTTTTTGCGGTAACGTATTTCTAACTTAAAACTATCAATTTCTCCTTGTATGACCTGCCTAATATAAGGCTGGGCTTGTTCTAGGTCTTCAGGATGAGTAATTGCCAAACCATTGAGAGCCATTAGTTCAGACTTGGTGTATCCGAGCATTTCATACAAAGCCCGATTCACCTGAATAAACTGATAATCCAAATCTGAGAGTGACATTCCGATAGGTGCTTCATCAAACACCCGTCGAAATTGGGCATCTTTCTCGTCTAAAGCCGCTGCTGTATTTAGTCTCAATTGCTGATAGGCTTGCCGTAGTTCTACCTCTGCCTGCTTGCGCTGGGTAGTATCTTGGATAATCCCGATAACTTGATAAATATTTCCTTGCTCATCTAGCAGGGGAATATAGGTAGCGAGGACAGTGAGTTCACCAACCTCTGGCAAAGTCAGAGTCAGTTCTTCCACTTGTGGTGTACGGGTTTCCACAGCCTTTTGTAGGAGTTTCACATAGATATCCTTAAATACACGTGGATAGATTTCCTCGTCAGTGTGACCCAGTAGCGGTGAATCAGACACTCCAGTTAGCTTAACCCCTTGTTGATTGATAAACTGGAGCCGCCGCTGGGCATCATATATCATAAATGTACCGGGGAAATTATCCACTGCTAGCCGAAATCGTTTTTCGCTCAGGCGTAATGCCTCTTCTGCCTGTTTGCGCTTCGTGATGTCAACAATTAACCCCACCAGACGATTGAGATTACCGGCACTATCTAGGTAAAACTGTCCTTTGTTCTCAACAGTGATGTACGTGCCATCCTTCTTACGCATCCGATACTCAAGATCAATAGGCTCCTTAGTGACAATCACCCGTTCAATGATGTGTCGGTATCGTTCTAAATCATCAGGATAAATTAACTGATCCCACCCTTGCCCAGTGTTGGCGATTTCCCCTGGGTAATAACCCAATACTTGTTCAATATTGTGACCCCAAATCAATTCATTGGTCTGGGTATTCCATTCGTAGAGCAGCTGACCACTGATTTGACTAACCGCTTTATAGCGATAAAGCCATGCGGTTAATAAAGCAAAGTAACTTTTTAAGTTTTGATCATCTGGATTGAGATTTTCAGAGCCCTTACTGCCTTCATAGCAGCCAGTAGAGTTACCATCGTCCAATCCAGATTCTAGCTCTTTAATGCTAGTGATATTTTTAGCAACACCATAGATAAGACCCTGTTCATCCTGTGAAATTCTCCAAGCCAGCCAACGCAAGCTACCATCTTTATGGTAAATTCTATTCCGATATTCGACTAGTTTTCCGTGACCACAATCACGAAGGGCATTGAGAGTAAATTCCCGATCTTCTCGATAAATCCACTCAATCCAAGGTCGCGATCGCAATTGGGAGCAAGTCCATCCTAGAACCTTTTCCCAAGCCGGATTGATTTGTTGAAAATATCCGTTTTGACCAAAGGTGCATAATAGATCAAGTGATAAAGAAAACAAGATCTTTAGGGCGGACTCTCCCTCTGCCATTGTTTCAGTACTGTTTATGTGAGACTGAGTGGTGTTCATTGCTGGGCTCGATCCGTCAGAAATTCTACAGATAAGCTAGGGATACATCTACCCACAGTCTTCCCTCAATAATCAGTATAATCACAAGATCATCACCAGGAGTATTTTAGAAAGCTCAGAATATTTCTCTGAGGAAAGGAAATTGTGAGGATATTTTGTGGTCATATTTGTTAGTCTTTTCCCCTGAAGCCCTGCTGAGAGCTTCACAGAAAGTCTGATTGGGATCAACTCTATGAGCAGTACAGTGGTAGATAACTGCGCTAGATCACTGTGCTAGATCACTGTGTTAGATCACTGTGCTAGATAATTGTGTTAGATCACTGTGCTAGATAATTGTGCTAAGTGACTAGGGCTGATAACTTGCCACAACTCGCCCAGCTCCGTAGCGCTGTCGGTAATAATACTTTGTTATCTCATCCCCTTGTTCTGAAAGTTGGTCAATTGCAATCCCATTACGACCATGATCTTTGCCAGAACTATGAATGTAATCACCATTACCTAGATACAATCCTACATGGTTCACTTTTTGGGCGGTAGCGAAAAAGACCAAATCTCCTGGTTGTAATTGCTCCATTCTAATGGTTTGGGTGAAAGCTGCTTGCTGATAGGAATCTCTGGGTAACCAAATCCCCGATGCTGCAAACGCTGCTTGCATCAACCCTGAACAGTCATAGTTGGGACCTACTGTACCCCCCCAAAGGTAGTAGGGATTTTGGTGCATTGCTGCTTTAGTAAACCCAATCACCGCTTTTATTCGTGCTTGGATTTGAGCTGGAGACAGAGAAATGGGGCGATAAGGAGTCTTAGCTATGTCCAGTACAGCCAAATCCGACACAGGCAACCAACCAGAATAGTTATCTTCGCACAGACGCACCTCTAAGGCATTACCGACAGGTGGGACCGACAAGACCCGCAAGTGCCTTCCGGTGGCTGCTTGTGTTGTCAAACTCTCACAGTTGGGCGAATCATAGAGGTTGAGATTAGCACGACAGTAGTATTCCAAATCATTGGCTCGTAATTGCTCAAGCAAAACCATAGTATAGGAAGCGGGAACTCACACTCAGATTATGGTACTTTTCTAGAAGGATAAACAACTAGGAAGATTAAGGGCGTTGCTGATTCTCAGTATGGCGCACGCCCCCCTAGGGCGTGTTTTCAAAGTTTTCCGCCAGATTTAGATCCCCCCCAGCCCCCCTTAAAAAAGGGGGGAGCCATACTCGCTCGTCCCCCTTTTTTAAGGGGGATAATGGGGGATCTCCGAGGCAAGAAAACACGCCCTAGCCCCCCAATTCTGGGGGGAAAAACTCTCAAAGTCCCCCAGCGAGGGATTGCTCGCTGGGGGACCAACGGGGGCTTTAATAAAACTAGATGATCGCGCATTCATTCCTTAATTCAGCAACGCCGGAAAAATCAGGGGTTTAGCCAATAGACATCTCCTACAAAGAATCTGAAACCCCGATCCTATCTAGGTGAAAACCTAATTTCTGGAGATGTCTAATCGGTAATTTCCGATCGGGCAAGGGTAAATAGAGAATTACAGAGGTTTTACAGGTGTAGAGGGGTAAGTCCTGTGTTAGTGATGTTTGCCCAGGGCAAAACTAAAAGCCAAAATGAGGTTATTCTGCTCTTTCTATCTGGTAAAGTTCAAGGGATGATTAGACTATCCTAGGATTGGGTTCAAATTCTTGAGTACTTTACCTGATCTGATCTGGCTAGCAGCTACAAGTTACTGACCAAGAACTATAGCTTTTAGCTTTTGGCTAACTGCTAAGTTTGTTACCCCTAACCAATGACCAAGTAGTTTTTGAGGAGTGAGTGTGAAGAGTAATTTTCCTAAGACCCTTTCGATGCCACTGAGTATGGCAGTATTGACCATGGTCAGTTACCAGCTGTCTGCTACTGCTGAAACACCTAGCCATAATTCATCGGTGAAGCAATTGACCCAGACAGCAGCAGCGGTGAGACCCCAGCAATTAGCAGCAACTTCCACCATCACAGTTGACCCTGATCGATTTAATCCGGAAACTAAACAGACTCCTAAAAATATATTCAGACCAACTAATCTGCCATCAGGCAATCTCAACACTATCACTCACCATCGAGTTAATTCCCGTTTAGGGCAATTGGACAGGATAGGAGCAGCGGTTCGTGCCAGTAAGTCGGTAGGGTCTCCTAGTGCATTGGTGAACCGCTCCCAATTCAATGCCTCAGTCGCACCAATTGCTGACTATACAGTCAGACAGGAGCAGTTACCATTAGCCAATTTAGAAGCCAATTTAGAAACTATCCAGTATCGTGCTGATCTCTCCAAACAAGAGCTAGAAGCGATCATTGAGGAATCCCAAACACCTTCTCAAGATTTCAATAATCCTTTGGTAGCTTCACCGAGACCAGGTACCTTAGCTACATCTGTGGCAGCTCTAAAAATACAACTAGATCCAGCCACCTCTGACACCTCACCAGCCACCTCCTATGAAGTAGGCACCCCTGTAGCTCAGAGAAATATTGATCCTACTGGCAACAGCCTCGGGGTTGGAAACTATATTGGAATTGGCGGTCATATCGGTTTTACTGATGATGGCACCAATATTGGTCGAGGTGGCTTTATGATTAACGGCAAATACGATTTATCCCCCACCCTATCAGTGCGTCCTAGCATACTAATCAATGATGATGCTACCTTTGTGATCCCAGCCACTTACAACTTTATTTTCCAGGATGAACCGTTTGAGCCGCCTACTTACTCAGCTTTCGCTGGTGGTGGTTTGGCTTTTTCTACAGGTGATGACAACAATGTGGGTTTAATCGTTACTGGTGGTGTTGATTGGCCTTTTGGACCCAATTTTGTGGCCAATGCTGCATTAACTACTGGAATTTTTGTTGATGGTGCCGCAGATGTGGGAATTTCCTTTGGCATTGGTTACAGCTTCTCTAACTTTGGCAGGTAGAAAAGGGACAAATAGAAGCTATTGAGCTAGGTAGACTTAAAATTTTCCATATCTCTTGGTGCCCGTTCCCTAGCGCTTTTAAAAAGCGCGGGGCCGCACCGCTTCTCGTAGCAAGGAATGTTGGATTTTTGCCAGTTGAGGATACTCAACGGAGAGGGAGGGATTCGAACCCTCGGATAGGCCTGAACCTATCAACAGATTAGCAATCTGCCGCTTTCGACCACTCAGCCACCTCTCCAAGGTGGTGTCTATCTATAATAGCACATTTTTGAGCTTTTGACACTCCCCGCCCTGGAAGGACGGGGATTCTCATTTCAGCGTTCGCGTAGCGTGGCCTACGGCCTTGCTGTCTTGCTCACCCAAACCGGAGTCAGGGAGAGTAGAGGACAATTCTCCATGAGCGTGATTGATCAATGATCCCGGTTCCGGTGTGCCCCACCGTACCTTTTTTTTAGATCTTTTTTTTATATAGATAGATACTTTTTTTATCTAAATTTATAGACGTTTAAGTCGTTAGACTAAATTACGCAATATGTATCTGATACATATTTTTTACGTTGCCTACTTATGGTTAGATAGTATCTCTCTAGTTTAAAAGTCTATTGTTTAGGATTTTATAGTAGCACACCTAGTACAAACTGTCAATAAAAAGTTTAAAAAAAAAGCCGTCGAACGAAGGACGGGGCGCGATTACCCAATTTTTTGGGTAAATTCTATGATGAGAAACTATGAGCGATCGCTCACACCACTGCAATACGAAAATGATCTCGAAAATCTATGATGACTCTCGGACTCTACCAATCTCTGACTGATGCACTAGTTTTAAGTGAGGTAGATCAGCCAGCTATTAAGACGTGCCTGAAAGCCCAGAAGCGTCTGAGAAAGATTATATACCATATAATGTAGCCAAGTAAGTTAAGATTATTATAAATTAATTGTTAAAAATTTACTTCCATCCACTGATGTGTTAAGCACCTCTGAGAGGTTAAAATTTGTTAAGTGAGTGTGTAAAAGCTCGACGCTGAGGGTTTAGCCGGATAGAGGTCAGACTCCCCATACCTGAAAACCTTCTGTAAGCTCCAACATAAAAAAAGCCTATGAATACGAAAAATACACAGCACATTGCTCTGATATCCGTTCACGGAGATCCAGCGATAGAAATCGGTAAGGAAGAAGCTGGAGGACAGAATGTGTATGTGCGCCAAGTGGGTGAAGCTCTTGCTAAGCAAGGGTGGCAGGTCGATATGTTTACTCGCCTCTCCAGTTCCAACCAAGCCACAATCGTTGAACATACTCCGGGTTGTCGCACTATTCGCCTAACTGCTGGTCCAAAAGCATTTGTGCCACGGCAAGAGATTTTTGAATACTGCGGTGAGTTTTTAACCGAATTGCTTAAGTTTCAGGAGCAATCAGGCATTACCTACTCAATAGTACATACAAACTACTGGCTTTCGGCTTGGGTGGGTATGGAGTGGAAGAAGCGTCAATCCCTTCTTGATGCAATAGCGAGTGGGGGAAACCAACGGCAGTCGCTCATGGGGGTTCCCCCCAAGACCGCGCTGCCTCCCCAAGACCGCGCTGCATCGCTCATTCAACTTCACACCTATCACTCCCTAGGCGCAGTTAAATACGAGTCAGTAGAAACAATTCCGAAGATTGCTGCTACTCGCTTGGAGATAGAAAAAGCAGTGCTAGAAACAGCAGAACGCATTGTGGCTACATCTCCCCAAGAACAAGAACACATGCGATCGCTAGTTTCAAGTAAGGGCGACATTGATATTATTCCCTGTGGCACGGACATTGACCGATTTGGCAAGATTAACCGCTTAGAAGCACGGCAAAAACTTGGACTTAGCCCTGAAAACAAAATCATCTTTTACGTGGGACGGTTTGACGAACGCAAGGGCATTGAAACCCTAGTTCGAGCTGTTGGTTCGTCCCAGCTACGGGGTGATGCTAACTTAAAGCTGATTATTGGTGGTGGTTCTCGTCCTGGTGAGAAAGATGGTATGGAACGCGATCGCATTGAAGGGATTGTCGCTGAATTGGAACTGCAAACTATCACCACATTTCCTGGACGCATTGCTGATGAACTACTTCCAGCTTATTATGCGGCAGCTGATGTTTGCGTAGTACCAAGTCACTACGAACCTTTTGGTTTAGTTGCCATCGAAGCCATGGCTAGTGCCACCCCTGTAGTAGCTAGTGATGTCGGTGGTCTTCAGTTTACCGTTGTATCTGAAGAAACTGGCTTACTGGCACCACCCAAAGATGCTGATGCTTTTGCGGCTGCTATCGACCGGATTCTCTCGGATCACGACTGGAAAAATCAACTTGGCTTAGGGGCAAGAGCAAGGGTAGAAAATATGTTTAGCTGGAATGGTGTTGCCCATCAGCTGAGTCAGCTCTATGAGAGCTTGCTGGAAGCAAAATCAGAGAATTTGGCAACAACTAGTGCCTGAAATCTATTGGGCACATTCATTCCCTGGCAATCAGGATAGATCTCAAAGGTTAAAGGATAAAGTTACGACGCTACTATTCCTTTTGCCTTTTTCCTTCATCTTATTCATCCTGATGGGTTGCAGAACTCTTGTATCTGTAAATTGGGAAAGTTTGGTAAATTGGATATCCTCTATTTTGTTTGCGATTGCCTCTTGCTGAGGAATGATGTTAAATGAACTTTCTTGTTTTCACCTTCAAGCAAGGAAAATTCAAGGTTATTGCTGTTCGCGTAGCGTAGCCCTTCGGGCTAATCGATACTGATCACAAAGCCGCGCTGATCATTCCTGATGTTCCTGTAACTAGCATGTAACTAGGGTTTATGCATCCTACCAGTTATCCAATCTCCAATTCCCAATCCCCAAGTAGCAAGAAGAAGAATTATGGGTTCCCAAGGAGCTTATAAGCCGTCCCTATTTAACCCTAGTGGTCAACAGCAGTATCGATCTTCTCCACAACTAACAGGGGGAGTCCATGAGTTGGAAGCCAGCAAACTCGATCTGCGTCGTATATTAGCTGCTGCTCGTCGTCGAGCTATCTTGATGGCAGGGGTGGCCCTTACTATCATATCCGGAATTATTGCCAAAACCTTAAGTGTAGTTCCAATCTATGAAGGCAAATTCCAACTGTTACTCGAACCTAGCTCTGGTGAAGACCCGTTTGAGTTACAGGGAAAACCCGGGGGAAATAGCATTGCTGCTCCAACTACAAGTTTCGACTATGACACTCAAATTCAGCTATTAAGCTCTCCTCAGGTTATGTCTGAGATTGTGGAGCAAATTCAAACCCAATATCCAGAAATAAACTATCATACTCTCCGGGAAGGAATCATGGTATCCCGACTGCGAGAAACCAAAATTTTAGAAGTTGCCTACCAAGATTCAGACCCGGAAAGAATTGAATTTGTTTTGGAAAAGGTTGCTCTGGGCTACATCGAGTACTCTCAGCAACAACAAGAGGCTAGCATCAGACAAGGCATTCAATTTGTCTCGAATCAGCAGCCGAAAATACAAGGGCAAATTAATCAGCTCCAGCTACAACTCCAGCAACTCCAGCAGAAGTACAACCTGATTAATCCACAACTTCAGGGTCAACTGTTGACGAATCGGGTCAATGCTATTGTCGAACACAGACAAGCTACCCAAACTCAGCTGCGAGACACGATTATACTGTATGGGAAACTCAAAGGTCAGTTGGGGCTATCGTCACAGCAAGCGGAAGCAGTAGCTAACCTTATAGAAACACCCCGTTATCAACAATTGCTCAGCCAACTTTCTAAAGTAGAAAGTCAGATGGTGTTGGATTTGGCACAATTCAAGGAAAACCAATCTACCTTTGAAGGATTAAGGCAACAACAGCAAAATTTACTCCCCCTGTTAAACCAGGAAGCAGAAAGGGTGATGACCAGCCGTGTTCGGGAGTTTGGTGGCAATCCTCAATCGGGTTCTTCAAGTACACTTGGGCTCAATTTGATTCAGCAGCTAGTAGAGACGGCGAACCAAATCAAGGTTTTAGAGATGCGCCAGGCCGCAATCACTAAAGGGGAAAGTCTGATGAGTGAACAACTCAAACAACTAGCTGTGATTGCCGCTCGATATACTGAACTCAAGCAGAAGATTGAGGAAGCAACAGAAAGCCTAAACCGCTTTGAGTCAGTTCGGGAAACTTTGGAACTTGAGTCAGCTAAAACCAGCATCCCTTGGCAGACAATTGTTGAGCCGCAACAACCTCAAAAACCAATATCCCCCAATTTGCCTGATACTTTGCTCCTAAGTGCAGCAGCAGGCATAGTTGCAGGTGCCACAGCTGGGTTTTTAGCAGAAAAGTTACATCAGTTACTTAACAGCACCGATGATATCAAAGAGTATACTCGCTTACCCATATTAGGCACAATCCCCTTTAACAAAGAACTCCAGAAATGCACTACTGTTACTGGTGTGGGCATAATACCCGAGCCGGAAGCCTCAGCTCCACAACTCGGTGTGGGATCTGGTAGTTACCAGATTTCTCCTCTTTTAGAGGCTTTTCGCTGTCTCCAAGTTAATCTCCAATGTCTGTATTCTGAGAAACCCATTAGCGCTATAGTGGTAAGTTCTGCTGAACCAGCAGATGGTAAATCCACTACGGCTATATTCTTAGCCCTGGCAGCAGCAGCAATGGGGCAAAAGGTTTTACTCGTAGATGGTAATCTGCGCTTTCCTCAGATTCATCAGAAGATGGATTTACCTAATTTGTGGGGACTGAGCGATGTTATTTCTAGCGAAATCAAGGTTGATGATGTGATTCAGCGATCGCCTCTAGAGGAAAATCTTTCTGTCCTAACTGCTGGTCAAATTTCCCCCGACCCCACCCGGCTTCTCAATTCCCCAAAGATGCACAATTTAGTTCAATATCTCAAAGAGCGGTTTGAGCTGGTAATTTTTGATACCCCTCCCCTACTTGGTCTGGCGGATGCTAGACTTCTGGAGCCTAATACCAATGGGATATTGATGGTGGTAGGCTTAGGGAAAGCTAACCAAGTTTTGTTTAAAGAAGCTCTGTCAGAATTGAGAATTGCTCATAGCAGAGTTTTGGGTATAGTTGCTAATGGTTTAAAAGGGTACACTACCGGTGCCTATGATTACTATCATCATTACTTTGGCAATACTTTTGAGGAAACCAAAGTTTCATAGTGATTGGTTATTGGTCATTGGTCATTTTTAACTACCCTAAGAACAAAGAGTGAATCACAAATGACTAACGACAAATAACTAACGGCAAATACCTCAATGATTCAGTACTCACCAAGGTAGACTGAAGGTGAAGCGACTACTGAAGTTGTCATGACTAACCGCCTTGCCCAATCCCAAAGCCTTTATCTACGTAAGCATGCTGAAAATCCAATCGATTGGTGGCCTTGGTGTGAAGAAGCGCTATTAACAGCAAAAAAACAAGATCTGCCAATTTTTCTGTCTATCGGTTACTCTAGCTGCCACTGGTGTACGGTGATGGAGGGCGAAGCGTTTTCCAATCTGGCAATTGCCCAGTATATGAATGCTAATTTTCTTCCGATTAAGCTAGACCGGGAAGAAAGACCCGATATTGATAGTATTTACATGCTAGCATTGCAGATGATGACAGGTCAAGGAGGCTGGCCCCTTAATATTTTCCTGACACCGGATGACTTGGTGCCATTTTATGGAGGTACCTACTTCCCTGTGGAACCACGCTACGGACGCCCGGGGTTTTTGCAGTTGCTCCAATCAATTCGTCGCTTCTATGATTTAGAAAAAGGCAAGCTTAACACCTTCAAAGAAGATATCTTGGCATACCTCCAACAGGCAGCGGTACTACCCGAATCAGAGCAGCTTGGTGATGATTTGCTCTTTATCGGTGGGCAAGTTAGTGTGGGTGTGGTTAATGCTCTCAATCCAGGTCCACGTTTCCCCATGATTCCCTATGCCAGTATGGCACTACGGGTTACTCGCTTCGATTGGGCATCGGAGTATAACCCAGAGCAGGCTTGTGCAAAGCGGGGACTAGACTTAGCTCAGGGCGGTATTTACGATCATGTCGCTGGGGGGTTTCATCGCTACACGGTTGACCCCACTTGGACAGTACCCCACTTTGAAAAAATGCTCTATGACAATGGGCAGATTGTGGAGTACTTGGTAGATTTGTGGAGTGCAGGGATTCAGGAAGCCGCTTTTAAACGAGCGATCGCAGGAACAGTTCAATGGCTCAAGCGGGAAATGACCGCTCCGAATGGTTTCTTTTATGCTGCTCAAGATGCAGATAATTTCGCGACCCCAACAGACAGTGAACCTGAAGAAGGGGAGTTTTATGTCTGGAGTTATTCAGAACTAGAACAACTGCTAAGCCCATCGGAGTTGACTGCAATTGAGGAGGAATTTACTATCTCCAAAGAGGGCAACTTTGAAGGCAAGAATGTGTTGCAGCGCCGTTACCCAGATCAGTTTTCCCAGAACACTGAAGCTGCTTTGGCTAAACTGTTTGAAGCACGTTATGGTGCCAAACCCGATCTCCTGGAAACCTTTCCACCAGCTAAGACTAATCAAGAGGCAAAAACCCGGAACTGGCTCGGTAGAATTCCACCAGTAACGGACACCAAAATGATTGTTGCCTGGAATAGCTTAATGATTTCTGGTCTAGCGCGAGGCTATAGTGTGTTTCTTGAACCGGACTATTGGCAACTAGCAACTGTTGCTGCTCAATTCATCCTCAACAATCAATGGGTAGCAGGACGATTCCACCGACTAAACTATGATGGTCAACCGGCAGTGCTGGCTCAGTCTGAAGATTATGCCTTGTTTATCAAAGCTCTACTGGATTTACATCAGGCAAGTTTGTCAGTAGAACAACCTTGGCCTTTTGGCCAAGGTTCAAACCTGCAACCGACCAACTTGTCACCCGCCAGTTGGCTAGAGAAAGCGGTTAAGGTTCAGGAGGAGTTTGATGAATTGCTGTGGAGTGTGGATAATGGTGGTTACTATAATGCTGCCAGTGACGCTAGTGATCAACTGTTAGTACACGAGCGCAGTTATACGGATAATGCGACACCATCTGCCAATGGGGTAGCGATCGCAAACCTAGTACGTCTGGCTTTACTTACTGAAGATCTCCGATACCTTGACCGAGCAGAGCAAGCCTTGAAAGCATTTAGTAGCGTGCTCAACACATCCCCTCAATCCTGTCCCAGTATATTTACTGCTTTAGATTGGTACCGCAATTGCACTCTGATTCGCGCTGGTGCTAAGCAACTTACCTGCCTCATCTGTGGGTATTTCCCCGTCAGTGTTTATCAATTAGATACCCATCTGCCAGATTCTGTTATTGGTTTAGTTTGTCAGGGACTTAGTTGTAAACCAGCAGCCACTAACACTGATCAGTTATTAGCACAGGTGCGGACAAGTCAAACTAGAGCTTGAAATCTATAGCAGTTCTCAATTGGGGTTAATGGGAGTAGGGAGTAGGGAGTAGGGAGTAGGGAGTAGGGAGTAGGCAACAGCGGATCACCGGAACAGGGAACAGGTAAAATATCGGTGTGTGTACCTCATAAGTATGATAACCCCTATAGCGATGCGCCCATAAAATTGGGAGGAAAATTGGTATAAAGTCGGGTGGGCAACGTAATCTCATCTAGGCTAATCAACTTAGCTGACCAGTAATCGCCATAGAGACAGAGTTTACCTACTGCCGGAAGTTTTGAGATGATGGTGGAATTCGCTCAATGGCAATCAGTGCTTCTATAACTGATTTGACTAATGGTGCAGCTACGGTAGAACCAAAGGCATTGCCTTGGGGTTCATCGACTACTGCTAAGATTACATAGCGGGGGGATTCTACGGGCAAAATGCCCACAAAGCTGGTTATCTTGGCATCGCTGTAATAGCCCCCAGTAGGACTGGCTTTCTGAGCTGTACCGGTCTTACCACCAATCCGATAACCAGGAATGCGGGATGCCTTTCCAGAACCATCGGTTACTACAGTTTCCATCATTTCCACCACTGTCCGAGTAGTGTTGGGGGAAAATACTCGTCTCGGTGCAGGACGGCGTGGTTGCCAGTGGGGATTCCCTTTGGTGTCAAATAGTCCGCGAACCACATGGGGAGTCACTAGCTTACCGCCATTGGCAAGGGCACCTAGCATCTGAGTTAGCTGAATTGGCGTTAAGGAAAAGCCTTGACCAAAGGAAGCCGTAGCTGGTTCAATTGGGGAAACTTTAAACTTGTACTTACTTTTGAGCTGTCCAGCCGTCTCAGCTGGTAACTCAATTCCTACTTTTTGCTTTAAGCCTAGCTTCTCTAACCAGTCATAGTAAACCTCAGGTTTCATCTTTCTCATCATCCTCACCATGCCCACATTGCTGGAATGTTGCAGAATCTTGGTGGGATTGATCATCCCGCGAGCGCCTACTGATTTATAGTCATGGTTGAGAATCGGCCATTCGCCAATTTGAATCTTACCAGTGTCGTTGAACAAGGTTTGGGCTGTGATTATACCAGTTTCTAATGCGATCGCAACGTTTAGGGGTTTGAATGTCGAACCAGGCTCATACAAGTCTGACAGTGCCCAATTTTTAAACAAACTGACATCGAATTTGGAGTACTGATTGGGGTTGTAGGTTGGCTCACAAACTAGGGTTAACAAGGAACCATTGTGTACATTCATCACTATGATACTGCCACGCTCTGCCTTAAACTTTTTGATGGTTTCCTTGAGGGCAGAGCGAGCCGCTCGTTGCAGGCGAGTATCGATAGTTAGCTGTAGCCGCAGGTCATCAAGGTGCATGAATCCTTCTGGCACATGACCTGGCATCAAGGCTCCATTCCCAGCACGGCTCAGTCGGATGTTTCGTATCTCTCGTTCTAGGAACTTTTCTTGGGTGTATTCTAGACCCGCTTGACCCAGATGATCGAAAATGTTTACATAACCCACCACATCTGATGCCAATTCATTTTGGGGATAAAAGCGGGAGTATTGTCGAATCAACTCTAAACCATCTAAGTTCAACCGAGCAATTTGGTCTGCGATCGCTTCTGGGATCGTATTGCCCAAGCGAATACCACTCTTACGTTTACCAAACAGCTCCTCCAAATCTGTTGGTGTTTTTTTGATCATCGGAGCCAGCAAAGCAGCAATTTCCTGTAAGGATTTTTTGAACAACTTCGGGTGAGCATATAATGTATAGACAGGTCGGTCGATGGCTAAAACATTCCCCTTGCGGTCAACAATAGGACGGCGAGGTATAAACGGCCGCATATAGACCATTTGCTGCCGCCGTGCTTTTTCCTCTAGGGAGGATGCCTCTGAAACTTGCAGACGGTATAAATTTAGCAACAGTCCACTGCTGCCTGCCATCATTATTACCCATATCATTAGCAGTCTCAGACGGTTGTTTCCCAGTGACTTACCGGGCTTCATACTGTTTCACCTGACTATCATCTTTAACAAATATACCTAACTAAATATACCTAAACAGACGCACTTAAATAAATATATTTAGTTAAGTATATTTATTTAAATATACTTAACTAAATATACCTAACTAAATACACCTAACTAAATATACTTCAGATCTACTTGACTAAATATACGTAAACATATTTTTAAACAGATTTTTCCCTACCACCATTCGCTCTATCCCTAGGCAAAAAACTAGTAACCCAGGGGTGTGATTTTCTTGGGTTTTGGCTGAGGAGGTTTCGTAAAAGCGGTAAATGGCTGACGCTGTGGACGTTCAGGAGCTCGTTTCATAAAAATTGTATTACTGGGATTGGGGGTAACCAGCCCTGTAGCTGGATTTTCAGCCTGTTGAGCGAGTTGATCTTTGATCACTTCCGTTGTTGCTGTCATATTGCGCTCATCTCTTTGCAGCTCCTCTAGTTTACGATACTCTTGGGTCCATTGTTGCTGGCTGTAAACTGTCCAGGAATAAACGGTGACCGCAGTAGCAATTAGTGTAAATGTTACTATATCTGAGCCACGTTTCAATAATAGTAAGGCTTTCAACAAAATTGGTGTTTGCTGCTGCAAAACACTCAGGTTTTCAACCTTTGGCTTAGGGTTTTTGGGTGACATCATAGTATGTGTTGGTGGTCGTGCTATCCTAGAACGCTGATCTGTTGTTGAAATAGCCAATGATTGCTGAGACCGATTTCTTTGACTACGAGCAGAGCGAGGAACAGCATTCATAAAAAACTCCTTAGTTGTTGGAAACACCTATGGTAAACCGGTAACTTTTAATCAGGGCAGGAAAACAATCTGGTGGCTGAGACTACTGACTGGCTTTCTGATGGTGAACCAGAACAGGTGCAGTTATTAACTCTTTCGGGGTTGTAGCCCGTGACAATGCCTATCCTGTGCCGTTGCACGACGTAACCAATGCCCATGAAGACATTTACTGGCGGTAGATTCCTCCCCGTTTAAAGACCTAGTTCTAGAGCAAATAAGTGGATATTTGACCCTAACCTAGGAACCTTAACCCTTACCAGTAACCTAGACGTCTGAGGTCTTAGGCTGGTTAGCTAACTCAAGAAGCGCTGCTGACCAGGATTAACTTGGTAGCAGTTATTACTAGCTAAAAAGATGATGCTAGAACGCACCTATCTTAGCATCAGGTCAGATTCAGGAGGAATCGTGAGTTAGGGACAGACGAGGATTTGTGATAGCCTAGAAATTAGTAGTAAAAATCAGAAAAAAACTCCTGAGCGCACCCATAACCCTAGCTATCACCCTAAGGTTAGACTAAAAAAGCAAACAAATGCGCAAAACGTGCGTTCGCTTTTAGCGGAAGCTTGGCTTCATCGTGCTCCGCGTGGCCGTAGGCCAATCCCATAAATCAAAATCCCTGTATTCAAATCACGGTAAGGAAATCTCTGTAACCAAATCCCTGTAAACAAATCACAAAGCCAAGCTTATTAATCAAGACGCCACAGGCACTGCTGAATAGGTTGAGATAGGATTTGATTAACGACTCAATTGAAGTAATCAATCTTGTTGGTGATGGCTAAATTGTTGAAATTGTTAGGAATTGGCCTAGAATTAACTATCGCTATACTTATAGCTAGACCAGCTTGGTGTTTACCACCTCCGGAGGATCTACCGGAAGAGGTGTTGAGAACTGAGATTATTATTGAAGCGCGATCGCCTCTTGATGGCAAGCCAATGAATCCCGCTGAATACGCCCAACTGCAAGATGCCATAGCACAACGCTCAACCAGCCCTGGCCTTGACCCCAAGATTCGAGAATTGATTTTTCTGCTGCAACTGAGCGATTTGTTTCGGACAATCCTTCCGTTCTAACGGTGATACTCCCAGACCTGTTTACCCTGAATGTATTCAAGAATTAATCCCGAACAAATTGACCAGATCGTAGGAAACCAACATCATGACCCCTTTGAGGTGCTTGGTTCCCATAAATTTGAGCAGGATGGTAAGGTGAGTTGGGTAGTGCGGGCTTATCTACCAAATGCAGAGGCAGCATGGGTACTTCTGCCAACGGAAAGGAAGTCTTACCTGATGCAATCGGTACACCATCCTCACTTTTTTGAGGTGGAAATTGAAATAACTCGGCTGGCTAATTACCAACTGCGGATAAAAAAAGGCGATCGCGAATGGGTGAGCTATGACCCCTATGGCTTCCGTTCTGCCAAACTAACCGAGTTTGATTTGCACCTATTTGCGGAAGGGAATCATCACCGCATCTACCAGAAACTGGGGGCTCATCCTACAGAAATTGATCGGGTTGAGGGAGTCTATTTTGCGGTTTGGGCACCTAATGCTCGTAATGTTTCAGTCATCGGCGATTTTAATCATTGGGATGGGCGTCAACATCAGATGCGCAAAGGGGCCACTGGTATCTGGGAACTATTTATTCCTGAACTGGAAGTGGGAGAAACCTACAAGTACGAGATTAAAAATTCTGAAGGTCATATCTACGAAAAATCTGACCCCTATGGTTTCCAACAAGAGGTCAGACCGAAAACTGCTTCTATTGTTACCGACTTGGATGACTATCAGTGGCATGATCATGACTGGATGGAGCATCGGCGTCACACTGACCCCTTGAGGCAACCGATTTCTGTCTATGAGCTACATCTGGGCTCTTGGCTTCATGGTTCTTCAGCTGAACTTCCTCAGGGAGCAAATGGTGAAACCCTAACGGTGGTAAACGTTTCAGACCTCAAACCAGGAGCCCGTTTCCTGACTTACCGAGAACTAGCCCAAAAATTGATTCCTTATATCAAAGAATTGGGCTTCACCCATATCGAAATCTTGCCCCTGGCGGAGCATCCCTTTGATGGCTCTTGGGGCTATCAGGTTACCGGTTACTATGCCTGTACCTCGCGCTATGGTAGCCCACAAGACTTGATGTATTTTATCGACCAGTGCCACCAAAATGGGATTGGGGTAATTTTGGATTGGGTACCCGGTCATTTCCCCAAAGATGGTCATGGTTTGGCTTTCTTTGATGGTACTCATCTCTATGAATACGCGGATCCCCGTAAAGGTGAACATCAGGAGTGGGGAACCTTAGTCTTCAACTATGGCCGTAACGAAGTGCGGAATTTTCTGGTAGCTAACGCTTTGTTCTGGTTTGATAAGTACCACATTGATGGGATGCGGGTGGATGCGGTAGCATCTATGCTCTATCTGGACTATTTACGTGGGGATAGAGAATGGATACCAAACCAGTATGGGGGTCGGGAAAATCTTGAAGCGGTGGATTTCCTTAGGCAAACTCATCAGGTAATTTTTGGTTATTATCCCGGTGTTCTCTCCATTGCCGAAGAGTCAACGGATTGGCCGATGGTGTCTTGGCCAAATTATTTAGGAGGTTTGGGATTTAATCTGAAGTGGAATATGGGCTGGATGCATGATACAATAGACTATTTTAGCATGGATCCCTGGTTTCGCCAGTTCCACCAGAATAATGTTACCTTCAGCATGTGGTACAACCATGCTGAGAATTATATGCTTGCCCTATCTCATGATGAGGTGGTTCATGGCAAGAGTAATATGCTTGGGAAAATTCCCGGGGATGAGTGGCTCAAGTTTGCTAATCTCCGCTGTCTGTATGCTTATATGTTTGCTCACCCAGGTAAGAAAACTCTATTTATGAGTATGGAGTTCGGTCAGTGGAGTGAGTGGAATGTCTGGGGAGATTTGGAATGGGATTTGTTGCAATATCAACCCCATAAAAATTTAAAGCAGTTTATTAGTGACCTGAATTATTTGTATCGTAGGGAACCGGCGCTTTATACTCAGGATTTTGACCAGGACGGGTTTGAATGGATTGATTGTAGTGACAATCGCCATAGTGTCGTGTCATTCATTCGCTATGCTCACGATTCGGAAGAGTTTATTGTCACAGTGTGCAATTTTACCCCTCAGCCCCATAGTCATTATCGGGTAGGAGTGCCAGAGATGGGATTCTACAAGGAATTGCTCAATAGTGATGCTCGCCAATACGGTGGTAGTAATATGGGTAATCTAGGGGGTAAGTGGACAGATGAATGGTTCTTCCACAATCATCCCTATTCCCTAGATTTGTGTTTGCCACCCCTGGGGGTGTTGATTTTAAAGCTAGATCATCAGAAGACTCAGGCAGAGTTACAGTAGTAGGGAAGTGTGGGAAGTGTGGGAAGTGTGGGAAGTGTGGGAAGTGTGGGGAGATGGGGAGTCAGATCAGTTTTCCCGATTCCCGATTCCCGATTCCCGATTCCCGATTCCCGATTCCCGATTCCCGATTCCCGATTCCCTGCTGCCCTCAATAACAATACTTCTTACTGTTATTCGGTTTAGGATGAGATCTACCCTTGCGTAGGGCTCCGAGCAAGGTGGATAGGTAGACGCAACGTTGGGTGGTGCTATTATTCTTGGTGATTATGGTGATTTGTCCGAGTTGTCCGTTGGTGTTTCCTTTGTGGTTAAACTGGACTCGCCATGGTCCAGTATTTGAACAGTCTCCCTTTGGTTTGGCTAGGGTGGTCTCGGATTTACCTTTCTTATTTTTGTCTTTGTAGATGGCGATGGTAGGGTTAAGGCTATGCCAATGGACTTGATTTTCGATGCATGTTTTTCCCATAGCTCGGTGAATTGACCACTGGACAATGCCATCTTTTTCTCGAAAGCTAGTTTGCCAGGTCGCTTTGTCTCGTTTAGCGTTGCTTTGGGCAATCCGCATGGCTCGGTAGATTTGGTCTTGGGCTATGTTGAGCTGCAGATGATTGATAAAGGTAAGCCAGCTGGGGGTTGCGATCGCAGCCAATATTCCAACTACTAATACTATCAGAATAGTTTCCAGTACAGTGAATCCAGCGATCGCATCAGCTCGGGATTGATCGCCCTGTTGGCTATTAAATTGCATGAAATATTACCCTGATTTAAGTAGGTTTAACTCACATCTTGCACCATTATCAATAAGCTTGGTTCATGTAGGGTGGGCAGTGCCCCAGACAGATTCAGAAGCTTGCAAAGCGCCTAGGTAGGCACTGCCCACCCTACGATTAATGACAATGGTGCAAGATCTCGGTTTAATTGTTGCTTGATATAGTTCGATTAAATTTAATTTTTTGAACGACTAACAGGGAGAATCTTCTGAATCAAAAAAGGTTTTGAATTATCGAGTTCAGAAATTTTTCGGTTGTCTTTGGTTTAGCTTTATTGTTATAGCGAAGGGAGTAGGGAGTAGGGAGTAGTGAATTGACACTCCCCGGTCTAAAGACGCGGGTAGTGTCAACTTTATACCCCACTCAACACTATGTTGAAAGATTACATTCCGTCCCTTTTTTATTAGCTTCCATTGCACCCAAGATAGTTTTTATTTTTACACATCGCTTGGTTGCTTCAATCGGGTTATCTTTATCCCTAGGATCGCGAATAGCTACTACGATAGCTAAGCCAAAGTCATCTGGGGCAATTTGTGCATTTTTGAGAACGCCCTGGTTATCAAAGGTAATTTTTCTCTCATCTTCCAAAATGGATAACGTTCCGCCAGATTTGTTGTGATCAATTAGGTTTGTACCCACCCAAACTTGCTCCGGTTTGACACCTAAATCACCAACTAAACTCTGCCATTGAAAGGTCTCTGGTGTGTTGTCTTTCCCATTATTATTCTTATCTTGATAAACTGCCGCTTGTGGACCTTCATCCTCGGTCATCCTAAAACTAACACTGTAGCTGAGTTTTTTCTTTTTCGCTTCTCGCTGGGCTTCTTGGATTGCACTTAATACTCTCTCATTCACTTTATTCACGCGCTGTCGATTCACAAAAGCCAGCCAGCTGGGAGCAGCAATGGCGGATAAAATTCCTACTAGTAAGATAACTACTATTAATTCCAGCAACGTGAAGCCAGCATCCTGCTTTGATTTCGCTTTTATGGTTTGATAATATAACATTTTTAGTTGAGATGTAAACATATAGCAAAGGGAACAGGGAATAGGGAACAGGGAATAGGAGTATTTTTGAGTATTATGCTGAATCAGCCTTGAGGTACACAGAATTTTTTAGCTTGTGCCTCTTGCCTCTTGCCTTAAAAAAAACGTACCTCACTTAATTAAAAACTGCTATATTAGTTAATATTCAAGAAACCCCGTCCTTCAATTTGCATGGTTACGGTAGGGAAATAGCTATACCGCTCTGGTGTGTATTCATAGTCTTCTGGATTATTCTTAAGCCGAGCTAAAGCATTCCCTCTCAAAAATAATTGGGCGATTCTTTTTTCTGCATCCACACAGGCATAGAACCCACCGTTTATTTGACTTGGAACCTGCAAATCTTTTTCTTTCTGTTTGATTTCTTTAGGTGAAATACCAGGGGCGTTTTGGGGAAACACAATTGGACAATCTGGTTTTATTGCCGTTGCTGTGTTATCAGCTGTGTTATCAATGTAATCTACCAAGATTTGAACTTGAGTCTCGTAATTATCAGCCCCTTTTTCCCACTGATTCAACTTTTGCTTGAGAGTGCTTCCTTTCTTGTCGAGATCAAAAGATTTAAAGCCTGGGCTAGCAGGTATACCAACTTGATTGGCTTTATTTGAAGTTTCATCGATGACTTGATCACGAATTTCAAACCGACCAATTCTAGCAATATTTGACCAATTATCATTTTCTTCAGTGATTAAGTAATAGGCAACCAAAGCATAGACAAAGGTATCATTGTCATTGGTTAAAGTGCCAATCCTTGTGCCATTGACTTTGTCATCTCTATCAAAATGCTTCCGCTTCCAGAATACCAGCACAGGTTGACAGTTATCTGTTTTACAACCTGGTGCTTCAGCAACTGGTGGGATTTGGTTTCGGATTCCAGAGTCATCCGGTTCGTCGTTATGGTCTCTTTCTACTCCAGAGTTATCGTAGATATAGACCGCTTGCTCCAAGTCTCTGGCTATGTAGTCCATAGCCGCTTGG
Source organism: Moorena sp. SIO1F2 (assembly GCF_010672755.1). NCBI lineage: Bacteria > Bacillati > Cyanobacteriota > Cyanophyceae > Coleofasciculales > Coleofasciculaceae > Moorena > Moorena sp. SIO1F2. The sequence goes on along the minus strand of NZ_JAAHFV010000004.1, from coordinate 35,535 downwards.
ATTTCTTGTTCTGAAGTAGCCTTGGCTTGCTCTTTACGGTCTGTATCGACGATAGTAATCATAAATCTCAATAGTGGTGCGATGATCAGTACTGCAACGATCATTGCCACCAGCAGTTCAATTAAAGTGAAGCCGCCATGGTTGAGCTTAGGCTTGTTGCTTTTCAGTTGGTGGGCGAGTAAGGTTCTGAGTAATCTAATCATGGTTGGGGTTTTTGCTTGTGATTTATATGATTAGTTTCTGATAGTAGTGACCGTATTAGTTACAACATTAGTTACAACCTAGGCGATCGCAAAAATCGCTATAACTGGGTGTACCTGTGGTAATTTCTGTAGTCATTTCCACTAGGGGGGCTTTGCGATCGCTTAATCCAGGTCCAATCGCTTTCGCCTTAGCCCCCTTCTCACCAATCTCCAACTTATCTTTGTTATTACCAAAGGCATCCGCTCGGTAAACCCGCACCCCCAGAAAATAGTTTTCATCAGTACTTGTGGCTTTTGAGGAAGGGATACGAGGACTTTTGACACTTGATGAAGGGATACTCCCAAATGCCTGGATGATTAAGTCTCTTGGACTGTCACTGCTACAGCCACCGCCATCGAGATCTACGCAGTAAATACTCTTGTTCTGATTATTCTCGCAATATAAATTTTTTTTACAATTCAAGTCTGATTGTTCAGGAGCATCAACCTTAGCAAATTCAGCTCTTTTTGTTAAAATATCTTCCTTTTTCATAATTACCGTGTGTTCAGGAGGGTCAATCGCTTCACTCCGCACACCATCGATATAGGCTCTAGCCGCTTGCACTGCTAGTTCTACTCGTCGCGACTGGACTCGATTTGCCACTCCTAAGACAATCATGGGTGAGATGCCAAGCATCAGAATTGTAATAATCAGCATTGCCATCAAGGATTCCATAATTGTGAAACCAGCCTCTGATGATTGGGAAAGGGGTTGTTGCTTCTGGGGATTAATCATGGTTCAAGTATTAATTATTAAGGGAGTCGGGAGTCGGGAGAGATGTAGGGTGGCCAGTGCTTGAGTTAGATTGATTTCCTTGCCATCGGCTTGGGTTGGCACTGCCCACCACCCAGGGAGTGTTCGATCCCCCCTAACCCCCCTTATTAAGGGGGGAACTGGAGTAGGGAGTAGATGTAGTAGATGTAGGGTGGCCAGTGCTTGAGTTAGATTGATTTCCTTGCCATCGGCTTGGGTTGGCACTGCCCACCAACCAGGGAGTGTTCGATCCCCCCTAACCCCCCTTAATAAGGGGGGAACCGGAGTAGGGAGTAGATGTAGGAGTTGAGACCAATTCATTTCCCGGCAAATCAGGGTGCTAGGCACTGCCCACCACCCTCAGATTAATTACAATCGTGCTTGATTATTCATAATTTCAACCTTCAACCTTTAACCAAACAACCTTGGCCAAAGGCCACGCTACGCGAACAACCTCCAACCTTCAACCAAACAACCTTGGCCAAAGGCCACGCTACGCGAACAACCTCCAACCTTCAACCAAACAACCTTGGCCAAAGGCCACGCTACGCGAACAACCAAACAACCTCCAACCTTCAAGCACCGTTTTTTGACGGGCAATAGCGCCCGTTAACCGCTAGATTTCCTTTATCGTCTTCAGCACACAGTAAGGTTTTGACCCATCGGTCATCTCGGGAAACTTCGCGGAAAAACTCATCAGGGTCTCCCGCTGGGGGAGTGGTAAACAGGCCAGAGAACAGGTCTGGTAACTGAGTCAGCAGAGCCACATCGAAACCATATCGACGTTGGGGTGCCATGTAATAGGGCAGTTTGCCATTACCAGTGGCATAGGGCATAAAGGACCCATTAGCTCGATCATCCTGATCTATCTCGTATCCAAATCGACTGGGGACGTTTATATTCGGGGCATCCTGGGGGCCATGCCAGAATGGGGCTGTATCATAGGCCGAACGCTTGAACTGAATCAGGGAGCCGCTGATCCGAGCCGGAATACCCTTTGGTTCGCCGCAAGTTCCACCCGGTTGCTGCCAGTTTTCTAGGTAACGGACGAAGTTAGCTAAACCACCATTATTTTCCTGTGGGCTTGGGGGACTATCCCCGGAAGCAATCACTAAATTGAAGGTTTCTCCGTCTTCATTGGCTCGCTGTGTCCAGCCCTCTTCGATTTCCACACATTCCGATTGTATTATCGGGAATCCGTTTTGGTTTATTCTTGGTTGAGCAGTCAGGGAGTGAACTTGTAGGGCTGGTACCAACATCGGTTGCTCTGTTGTTGGGTTTTGTAATGGCTTTTGGTAAAACAGTGGTCTTTCACCACCGAAGCTTAGACGACCATCATCGGTAGGATCACTTTGATTTCTAGTTGTTTTATACCACAGAGCATGTGGTGCTAATCGAGGTCTTTTGGTAGGGCTGAAACTATTGTATGGGTATTCTTGGACAGTCCCACTATTATCTCCTGTTCCATCAGCTCCGTTGATTCCCAGAGGAATCGGAAGACCGTCATTGAGAACCAAGTTGTTATTTTTAGCAGGATCTCGTTGGAAAGCAATGCGACGGGGATAGCGTCGATCGTCGGGATCTATGGCAGGTCTTGCGGTTGTGCCGGAGAAAAGTAGATTGACAGATTGTGTTACAAGGTTACTAGCCTTTTGCGGTGTAGCAGCGTTTTGTGCACTAACCACCCAGTCATCAGGTGTACAAGCTGAAACTGGAACTTTCCGACAGATTTCCATCACATACTCTGGAAATTCTACCCGTCGCTGAATGGGAGTGACAAAATTGCTGAGGTAGGAACTGTTTATTCTTCTAGGGTTCGGATTTTCTATAGTAATAGGTCTTGAATCAAGACTAGGCTGAGGGTTGCCCCTCCCATCTGGATTATCAATAATATTGTCATCATTGACATCCCACCAGTTGGCACTAGTGACAAAATTATTGTCAAATATGCCATTAAGTTTTAGTCCTGCCGCAACAGTTATCTGAGACTCGGGAACCCCAATTTCAGTTGCATTACCATTACCATTGAGGTCAAAGCCAATCTGTGTTTCATCGAAAGTGTCTGCTAAGTCACCATTCCCGTTTACGTCATAACCTATGACAATTTGAGACTCTAAAACCTGATCGGCACCTGTGACACCGTTGCCATTCAGGTCAGCACCATATGTAGCCTCATTTACAAGGTCTATTAAGTCATCATCCAGGTCTAAGTCAATACCCATTGGTATTCCCCTCAGGTCATAGTCCCCATCGGAGCGGTAACCAAACTCAAAATCATTAGACAGTAGGGTAACGCTATCAGCAATCACTACTGCTGGTCGCCACAAATCCCCTGAATTACAATTTTCCAATCTATCATCCTTTTGGCGACAAGCAAAGTTTCCGTCGAGAGTTTCACGACCGTAGAAATTGCCATCATCCCACTTTTTATTTTGTAGCTGCTGTGTAAACTCTTCCACCAACTTTCCCTCAGGGGTTTGGTGTAAATTAAAGCCGGATTTTATATCCCCATTGATAACGTTGTCATCGGCTTTGATATACACTGGCAAATTGGTAGCTAAAATTAACCCTTTCTCTGCTCCTGGCGGATCGGTCAATGTAAATGAGTTATCTTCGTCTTGACGGGCTAGCACTGTCCCATTGCGTAACATAATTCCATTGGGACGGCGGGTGGGGTCTAGGGTAAAGTCTACGCTACTGGAGCTGAGATTTTCTTCACGGGTAGCGTTGGGATCATTCCGACTTAGGTCTGGTAAAGCATCATCACGGGTGGCGTAGATAACCCCACTATCCGGTAGCAGAAATTCTGGGGTGGGACCTTTACCGTTGGTTAATCCATCAATTGGTGTTGTTCTGAGCAGATTGAGATCCAACACCGTAGCCCTGATTTCCAGAGGCTGACGGTCTTCTATCCCTAGGTCATAGGTATGCTCAGATAAATTATAGTTATTGGCCTGGTTAGGAGCCTGATTAATATCCTGGACTTGTCTGGCATTCAAAAAGGACTGTTCGTAGATTGCCCCATGAGGGATCGGTGGATCACCCATAGGAGTAGCACCGTCTAAAATTGCTAAGGCGCAAATTGCAGTATCAATGGCTGAATAATCAGCTAGGGTGAGCTCATCTGCTGGTGTGTTTAAGGCTCTTCTCAAGGGTTCGTTGACAAGACGCCCATTGGGAAATACTAATCGGGATTGTCGTTGCAGTTTTGGGTTGCCAGCATTTCTACCAGGAAAGGCGTAAACGATGCCATTGTTAGACCTGCCGTTGTTAGGATCAAATCGCTCTAGGTCGTCCCAATCCCCACCCCCAGATGAAACTCTATTTTTAGCGGAGTCTTCATCTGTGGGGTCATAGTAGCTACTGACACAGGCAATCGGTTCTTGGTCAAAATTTTCTTCTTCTGGGTTCTTTCCTGGGTTTTGGGTGTAGTGATAAACCGCGCTTGCCCTCATCAATAGGTCACTTTGCTGGTAAAAATCAGTAATGTCATCACCCTTAGAAGTCTTACCATTATTATTTCCAGTTAAATCACCCTCTACACCACCATGCATGGGCATGGTATCTGGCCAGACACGTATAGGGAATCCTCTCAATTGGGCTGTTATGTCATTTACCTGTATTCTGTCATCAATACGCCGACTTCCAGGATCGACAAACCTAATATCCCAACCAGGAGGGGGCAAATAAGATTCCAAATCAGGATTATTAAGAGTATTGCCGTTATCGCGAGGGAAATTAGGTTGTCCTTTGGTTCTCGTCAACAGACCCAACTCATCATCATCCACATAAATCCCAGCACCGGTGACTACCCGCAATCCCCCATACCCTTCCAGAGGCTGAACCGGTTGCCTGGCTGCTGCTGCTTCCCAGAAACCATTGCGGTCAGTATCCCCTAACTCAGATAAGGGAGTGATTTGGGTAGTGCGGTAGCGCAGCTTATTGTCCTCATCCTGAAAGTCATCCCACTCAACCGTATCATCTATGGCTTGTTGAGCTCTGGCACCCTGGAATTGCTGTGCATTTTTATCCCACCATAGAGCAGGTAAGCCATGACCGATCAAAACGCGATCGCCAATTGTTTTTTCCGTACCTCGTTCCTCTTGTAGGCTTGGTTCCGTTGCTGCCGGACTGAGAGTGTTTCCATTGATATTCAGCTTCAGCTTATTGTTACTGTTGCTAGTACCTGGTTTATAAGGGAATATCCAATCATCCTGGGGTCGAAGCTCGTCACCAGTACCTTGGATCTTTGCATTTCCCGGGTCTTCACCATCGGGAACTTCTGCATAGGGAACACGACGGGTGCGGTCTTTGAAGTATCTTTCTAGTTCTTTTCGTTCATCACCCTGAGCTTTAGCGTTGACAGCATTTACCAGATCATTAATTCGGTCCGTGTAGGCTTGGCTGTTATCCCCAATCTGATTGGGTGGTGCGTCAACAGATTTATTTTCATTTTTGCCTAACTTAACTTTCGCCGGTGGGTCATCTCCTCTGAACAGATGTATGTCTCCTCCGTCTTGATCTTGCTCCTGATCAACACGACCAAAGGCCATATTGCCCCCGACAACGATCTTGCTGTTTTCTTCTGTGTAGTAGCAAGATTCCGGGCTACTGACTTGAAAATACTCATTACTTCCTTCATCATTACCGGTAAGAAAATTCCCGTTGGTAAAAATCCGGCCATTAATCTGGATGCCCTCCCCAGGAGTAATTTGTAAATCATCCTCGTAGACAATGGCATTGTTGGCTAGGGGAATTCTGGCTCGGTCTTGCTGATACTCTAGAGCTGATAATCCGGCCTCACCCTTGTAAGCCTCATAGGTTTGACCATCTATGTTGTTATCCCCAGCTACAATCGGCACCGTTGCGGTGTAAACAAATATACTTTTCTTTAACTTCGACCCGGACTTAAACCACCCGGAATTATCCACTAGGCTAGCGCTAGTGTCAGCGGCTAGGGGACATCGCTTGCTATCGCCAGACTCCCCCATCGGTCGGGTTCTCGCTTGTAGAGGGGTTCTGGTTTTTTCGTTTTGATTTGGACTTGGCTGTGGACTTTTGAAATAAATTCCGTAGAGGGTGTAGCTATCGAATAGGCCATTATTATCCGTATCAACCGGAAACCTCCAGGCAGTGTCTATGGTGCTTACTTTGCCGTCACTGTCTTCGTCTTCGAGGGTCAAACGGGTTTCATCACCAAAGTTGTATTTGCTATTCGTGAACGCATTTTCCAAGGCTTCCTCTGATGGGGTGGAGCGGGGCAGGGTGGGGTCAGCAAACAAGGCTTCTAATTTGGCTTGAGCCCGCTCAATGGCTGGAGCAGCGGCATTGAAAACTGCTTGATTGACGCGATAATTACTGGCATTTTTGACCCGGTCAAAGGAGCGCAACACAATGGCAGTTACCAGCAAGGTTACCACCAAGGTCACCATAATTGCGGTCGGTAACACAAACCCAGCGGTTGCCACCCGCGACCGACGGTGTAAAATAAATAAGCTACGCAACAGCCAACGCATCAAAGGTTTGGTGATGGCTTGAGAGAGTTTGACTACCTGTTTGAGTAGTTTTGCGATCGCATTCGCTAACTTCTTCCTGGTTGACTTCCTGGTTGACATAGGGATTTTCCTGTCACATTTCCTGAGTAGATTCCTGAATACGAACTAGTTCAAGCACCCTAGATGATATAGATCAAGGCAATAGGCAATAGGCATGCTAGCAATAGTTGACGTGCATTAGCTTTTGCTGCTTGTATCAATGTCAAACACCTTAATTGCCTTAATTGGTAGTCCTATATTCAAATGCTTCAACGAAGCCAAGGATTACCTATCTACGGTTAACCCCATAGTGTTAGGTCTACCTACGAATAGAGAATATTCTTAAATATTTAATTATACTATCGAGATTTACGAAAAATACCACGATTTGTTAACAGTTTACCTAACCTAGAATTTTCCTACCTCCTCTAAAGGCAGACTATATCCCCTTTACCAAAAACTCATAGATTTAACCTACCCACATTAAGCGAAAAACCCATCATCCCCAGAGAAAAAAACATGGGGAGATGGGGAGATGGGGAGATGGGGCGGGAGTGTGGGAAGTGTGGGAAGTGCGGGGAGATGGGGAGATGGGGAGATGGGGAGATAGGGAGATGCTCAATTATCGGGTTAATATATCATATCTGTTTTAAAATGTTCCCGATTCCCGATTCCCGACTCCCGACTCCCGATTCCCGATTCCCTACTCCCTACTCCCTACTCCCTATTCCCTTAATAATGATTTAGATTAATACCAGCTTCCTGAGCCATTGCTTGCAGGCCCTTTTTCTGTAAGGTCTTAATCGCCTTAGTGGAAATCCGCAGCTTCACCCAGCGTTTCCCTTCTTCCCACCAAACTCTTTTAACCTGTAAGTTAACGTTTTGTAAGCGCTTAGTCCGACGGTGGGAGTGAGAAACAGCATAGCCGTTATTGGCCTTTTTACCAGTCAACTGACATCTACGGGACATGGGGTACCTCTTGATTTACGTCTGTTCTTGATCATATCTCGGAGATGGTGCGGGGAGTCGGGAGATGGGGAGTCGGGAGTCGGGAGTCGGGAGTCGGGAGAGTGTGGGGAGTGGGGGAGGTGTGGGGAGGTGGGGAGGTGGGGAGGTGGGGAGATGGGGAGATGGGGAGATTGGGAGATGGGGAGATGGGGAGATTGGGAGTGATTAATCCTAGGTGAGTAGGTAGGCACTTAATCGGAAGTTCCCTACTCCCTACTCCCTACTCCCTACTCCCTACTCCCTACTCCCTACTCCCTACTCCCTACTCCCTACTCCCTACTCCCTACTCCCTACTCCCCATCTCCCCATCTCCCCACCTCCCCACCTCCCCACACCCCCCCCCCTCCCCCCCCCCTCCCNTTGCCGACAAAGCAATGCCAAAAGCATTGCGCTAATTTTCTTAATGGAGGCTCTGCTGCCTACTCTCAAACCGCACTGTAACTTCACTCAGTCCATTATTTTACGTCGCTTAACTTACGACCAGCTGTCTTCGCTTTTAGTTCTTCGTTGGGCGGCAGTGTTCCGAAGTTAAACAAGTTACTAACTTATTTCATTATAAAACAGTGGATAATGTTTCACAAGGTTTAGATAGCTATAAGGCTAATAGTTGCACCTCGAGTATAAATGTCTTTGGTTTAGTGCCTCCTTAGTGTAAGCTGAAATCAAAACATCCGCTCGTCGTGATAGCCCCTTATTTCTAAGGAGGGGTTCAAACGCGAAGTGAACGCACCCCGCGTCTCCTATGGAGAACGGGTTTTGACCCGACGTGTCTATAATCTTAAGAAGGTATGGGAGCTTTGACACTCCCGCACCGGTAGGATTCTGTTTAAATTTCTAAGTAGATCCTATCTGACTTGAAGCGAAGTGGCACGGTTTCAAGCTGCAACTTCGGCACCTTGTAGAATCCCCCGTGCGAGCAATCCCTCGCACGGGGGAGATGTCAATAACATAAATCTCAATTAACATAAATCTCAATTTACCCATGGCACAAAAAACTCGGCTAGGAGATATTCTCAAACCCCTTAACTCGGAATATGGCAAAGTTGCCCCAGGTTGGGGCACTACCCCTGTAATGGGAGTCTTTATGGGGCTATTTTTCGTCTTTTTGCTGATTATTTTGCAGATTTACAACAAATCAATCATCATTCAAGGTTTCAATGTTGATTGGACAAGCCTAGGGCAGTAGTCTACTCCATGGCTTAACTGCTAATCATTAACATTTCAAATATTTCAGCTCCCTCCCGGCTTGTCCGGGTTTTTTAATGCTGTTGACAGCAATGGATAGGCTAGGAAGTCCCTGGGATGACTACCTAACTTAGTTAAACTGGCTGAGTTAAACTGGCTGAGTTAAACTGGCTGAGTTAAACTGGCTGAGTTCAACGGAACAGCGGTCAATTTGGGTCAAATGTGGAATACTAAGAACAGCAAACTAGTAACAGCAAACCAGTAAAAGCAAACCAGCACTTGACAAATCCCAGGAGGTTATATAATAATGAACGTTTTTGGTATGGGTTTACCGGAAATGGTGTTGATTATGGTCATTGCCCTATTAGTATTTGGCCCTAAGAAGTTGCCAGAAATTGGTCGTAGTTTGGGTAAAGCCATTAGAGGCTTTCAAGATGCTTCCAAGGAGTTTGAAAATCAGTTTAAGCTAGAGGCACAACAAATAGAGCAAGGGCTGAACACCCCTACCCCAAGTGAATCTGAGAAAACTGCCACCAAAGAAGTTGCTACAGCAGAAGTTGCTACAGCAGAATCAAACAATCATGCTACGACGTCTTCTCAACAAAGCTAATCCCAGGGAAGTCGAGCCACTTCAGCAAGAGGCTAGACCAAAGCAGGCATGATCACTAGTACTGCTGCGCGGAATTAAAAATTATGGTATTAACAATTCTTGCATGCTTATTACATAAGCGTTTTGCTATTTTTGAATCGTATCTTTATTTCCGCCGTGCTGTGCTAGACGACTCTTGAACTCTAGTCCGGTAGCTCAGTAGTCGATTGCCTTGGCAACCATTGACCCTCCACGAGCAAGGGGTTTGAGTAGTCGTGGAGTGTCAACAATGAGTTAGCTACTGGATTTACCATTTTTCTCATTCTTCTTACTAGAAGGTGCCTCAAACTTGTAGCCAACACCTCGAACTGTCTGAATTAAGGAAGGGTCACTGGAATTAACCTCAATTTTACGGCGAATTTGACCGATATGGACATCAACTACTCGCTGATCTCCCACATAATCGTACTCCCAGACTTCCTGGATTAACTCAGAACGGCGCAAGACTCGACCTGGATGACAGGCCAGAAAATGGAGTAGATCAAATTCCAGAGCAGTTAGAGGGATAAGTATTTCGTTGATAGTTACCTCCCTGCGCCCTGGATCGATCACTAAATGGTCGAAGACGAGGCGTTCTGCTTCAGTAGCAGTAACAGCCCGCTTCCGTTTCAAAATTGCTCTAACTCGATTTTCCAGCTCTTGTAAATCAAAGGGCTTGGTGATGTAGTCATCAGCACCTTGTTGAAATCCTTGATTTTTGTCAGCAGCATCCGACCGACTGGTGAGCAAGAGGACAAAGACATCAGTGCGGGTCTGCATTTGCTGACACAGGTTGTAGCCAAGGGCGTCAGGCAAATTCACATCTAGAATGACTAAATCTGGATTAAATTGCTCAAATGTGGCAAGAGCCGTCTTGCCATCTTGAGCAGCCTGCATTTGAAAATTCTTTTGACTTAAGAAGCGTAGAATTAAATTTCGGATTGCCGGATCGTCATCTACGACAAGAATCTTGGCGGCGGTCATAACTTTCCACGGAAAACGGGATCACAAATTTAAGACGCAGAGTGTTTTGACACCAACGGTGCTGTTGGGCATTGTAGACAATTATCCTCAGATTATTAGGCAATGCCAATAGTTGGTAAATCGCATAGGCAGATCAGTTATTTTCAAAATTCCCCCACAGTAGGACTTCCCGAACCAAGGGAAAAAGTCTTTTTTTCTGGTTCTAAAGAGCAAAAAACCCATAGCCTTGATGGGTCTATATGGATTTACTAACGGTTCTAACATCATTCAGGAATTCTCCGGTGATTTGGTCACAAAACAGCAGATGCACCGGCATTGTGTTGACTTCACTTCGGGACTGCTGCTTGAAGATCAAGCTACACTAGCACCCAGGGGCATTGGCACCACCCTCAACCAAAACGACTCTGTGACCAGTGGTTAGCCAGAGCAAGGTTGAGAGTTTCTCGTGCCTAACCTTAACATATACATAACTAGTTTAAAGTTGCTGTCATACTAGTGAAAAGAAGGGATGTGAAAACAAGGGATGTCTCGGAGGTCTTGAATGAGTGATAACAATCCCTATGATCAGCTTGGGGTTACGGAAGAAGCGTCCTTTGATGAAATTCAGGATGCCAAAGGTCGCCTGATGCAAAAGCATCGTGGTAACCAAAAGCTTTTAGATACCGTAGAGGCGGCCTACGATGCCATTATTATGGATCGACTTAGGATGCGCCAGGAAGGAAAGATTAAAGTTCCTGATCGCATTCGTTTCCCAGAGAAGGTTTCTCAAGCTCCACCGAGTTTTCCCCAAACACCAGTTAATAACTCTCCTGAGTGGCTGAAACGGTTGTGGGATACTCCGACAAGAGAAGACATCATCTGGCCGAGTGCAGTGTTCTTAATCTTAAGCAGTGCTACTGTCCTTTACACCTCATCGGCAAACTCGATTTTGCCGTTGGTGATGGCTATAGGCTTCGGATTCACGATCTATTTCCTAAATCGGAAAGAACAACAATTTGGTCGTGCGGTGTTGCTAACCCTGGCAGGTCTGTTTTTAGGTGTGGGATTGGGTAGTTTGCTGGGGAATTCTCTGGGAAGCCAATTCACCAACCTAGACTTGACAACAGAAAAACTGGCTACATTGGTGACATTTGTATTGCTATGGCTGATTAGTTGTTTCTTACGTTGAAAATAGGCATGGGGGATTGGGGATCAGGACGTGCCTCCAAAAGCACGTTCCTTGTCTAGCTAGGGTGCTTTTCCCCTTGATGTGATATCTGCCAAACTTCTCTACCCTTGCTTGGGTTTGCCTGGTGGAAACCACGCCAGTCGCTCATGGGGAGCGACTGCATCATGGCCATAAAAAGCAATTTTTATGAAAATTGCTTTTTTAAATAACCACAAACCTTGTAAGCCAAGACTTTAGCGCGATTATTTTATAAAAATTTTTCATAGCCACAGGCTAGAGAGCCAATTTTTTTAACTATGTTAAGAAACTTAAAGTTGCTCAAACCCTTTTTGTGGCGTTTCGTCAGTCTTTGAATGAATAGGAGTAGAGTGGGCATCCTGCCCGCCCCAAAAGATCAAGAACAGGCAAGATGCCTATTCCACAGGTGCGACCCAAGGGCGCGAGGGATTGCTCGCGCCCTTGGAGGCGCGCACCTACTCTTAAAATCATTCCATTATTAAGCAACGCCCTTTTTGTTCCCTAATCCGAAGTTCCCTTGTCTGCACAGCTAGTTAGTGATATAATTACCTAAATTTCGAGACAATCTAACCAGGATAGCCATAGCTTTTTTGACATAAAAAATGACTTGAACTTTAACAGTTCATTTCATCCTACCCTGACCGAGGGTCAGGCGTAGGGCGCGCTCTAGCCGGATCAGCTAAAATCGCAAATCATACGGCTTGTAGCAGTGCTGTGTCTAGAACTAAATCTACCGCTTCAGTGAGATTATTGACGATAAAATCTGGTTCGTAGAGATTGAGCTGAGTGCGATCGCGTATTCCAGATAAAACTCCAATTGCTTTAATACCGTGGGTTTTGGCAGCCACTATATCCGCTTCTGTATCGCCAATCATCCAGACATCAGACTGAGCTGGGAGTTTTTTGAGGGCTTTTGCCATTAGCAAAGGTTTATCCTTAGTGTCACCGGTCTTAACATAGTCGTTGCTCAGGCAATACCGTCGGTTAGGGGGAAAAAATTTATCCAGGTCTAAGCGACTGAACGCTTCATCAAGCTCCCGCACCCGACGCATGGTCATGACGGCTAAATCTACACCTGCTTCTTGTAATTTTTCCAGGGCATCTATAGCTCCGGGAACCGGTTGATCATGAACCAAGTAGGGCAGAGTGTGTACAGTTTGACGGCGCAGCTGAGCAAATGCTTCAGCTTGGCTGGGATCGAGACCTGAACGAATTCCAATAATTATCTCGGGAACACGCCCCCTCTTACACTGCCAAAACTCCGCCTTGGACATGGGCAGGATTGGCTGGTTAGGGCGTTGGATTTCTTTGAGACAAAACTGGTAAACCCGATAGTAACGCTCCGACACATTCATGATCGGACCGTCAAAGTCTGTAAATACTCTAATCATTATCTAACAAAATGTAATATTTATTTACATTATTATCTCATCCCGTGAGTATTTATCACTAAAATTACGAATTTGTAACATTTCCAATGTCTTAGAACTTACCCATTACTCCTGACAATGGTAGGTTTTTGAGATTTGGGTCGGGAAATGGGGAAATGGGGAGATGGGGAGATGGGGAAATGGGGAGATGGGGAGATGGTGAGAATTCTCTGTCTGTTGCACCTTATGCCGTCACGAATCGGGGAAACGGGGCATCTTGCTGTGGAACGGGCATTTTGCTGTGGAACGGGCATCTTGCTGTGGAACGGGCATCTTGCTGTGGAACGGGCATCTTGCTGTGGAACGGGCATCTTGCCCGTTATCAATATTTTCACCGCAGGCAGGATGCCCACCCCACTTATTCATATTGATCCGAAGATACTGATCTTGTGGGGCAGGCAGGATGCCCACCCCACTCATTCATATTGATCCAAAGATTCAGCAATGCCAGATTTTTTACCGATTCCCGACTCCCGATTCCCCACTCCCGATTCCCGATTCCCGATTCCCTGACAATTGCCGCGAATTCTACTGTTCAATAACTAGTGCATTCAACCCGTCTAACCTTAAAGCAACTTGATAAGCTTTACCAACTTTCTTTAGTTTAAACGCTCCCAAGGATTGCAAAAATTTGGGGAATGTACCTTTGAAATTTAAGTCTCTCATCAACTGAGTAATGGGTCGAGAGTATTGTTTTTTAAATTCAGTAGCTATATGAGCGATCGGAACATAAGGTTCTTTATAGTTTGTCTTCAAATCCTTGAGGAGTTTAACTAGTATCTCTTCCAAATCTGATTTAGATTCAATTTTAGATAAAGGCTTAACAGTAGGTTTTAACTGAATAGTATTCAAAGAAGAGGTCTTTTTAATGAAAGAAATTGGCTTGTCAAATAGAGTTATATAAAAATTTGAAGTCCCAGGTATGTGATGAGTCACAAACTCCTTAGGGTAATCACTAAAAATATCGGTTGTTAGTTTTCCAGGCAAGCGCAGAGACACAACTTGATTGAGGGTAAGCTGATACTTAGCCTCAAATAGATAAGATAGTCTAGACAGGTTTATCCAAGCATTGGAAGTGCGTTTTTGTTCAGCTTTGAGGATGTCTTTGAGTTGATTAATAAATTCCTCAAGGGTGGGAATTTCTGGTACAGAAACCAGAGAATGGGCTTGAGTTTCACGAGTCTTGTTATTTAAAACAATGATCTTATCGTTTTGCTTACGCACCAAATAGACTGTTAGTCCATGGGTTTGTAGGGTGGTGCAAAGATGAGTCATTACCCCATCAGAGGAACAGACTAAGACTTCCTTGGCGGTTGGGTAATGGACAAAGATAGAAGACCCAACGCTAGCCATCTTGAAATCAGCGCTGTCCTTTCCTGGTGGGACGTGAATTAGCTCATAGCCACGAGTATGAAGTTCAGTGTCATACTTACCCATAGCACGCCAATTGGCAAAAGCAATCTTGATTTGAACCGGGTAGGAAGAAATTTGAGCTAGGAACTTTTCGGTTTCAGTATTGAGCCGTAAATTTTCGGCATCTAGGAGTAAGATTGCAATTCCTGTCTCTAGCTTTGGCAAAGGGGAAACCCATGTTGGGGTTTTATTATTAGTAGAGACAGCTAAGTTATGGGAATTATTCCCTGGCTTGGGTCCGATAGAGTGACGAAGTTTTTGGGTCAGTTCTCTAAAGCTGGGGGAGTTGAAATAACTAGGAATGAACAGAACTTGCAGTAATTTCCTGACTTTGATAATTCGTCGGGGCCAATCTTGCTCTTGGCTGAGTTCTGATTTCAAATTGGCCAGGAAAGCAGATTGATGACGGGGCTTATCCCAAGCGATTTTTCGGTATTTTTCCTTGAGTAATTCGGACTGCTGCTGCTGAAGCTCAAGGATGGCTTGGTAGAGGTAAAGGCTAATTTCGTTGATCGCGGCAGAGTCATTCACGAATGGTTTCTGGTAGAGAGGGTGAGTAATTTTGGGCAGAATACAAAAGCAGATCTATGAACCCAGTATATGTGAAATAGCAAAGAGAGTAGGGAGTAGGGAGTAGGGAGTAGGGAGTAGGGAGTACGGAACAAAAATTCCCACAATTCCTACACGGATCCCTCAAGGATCAGCAGTGGGTAGTGGAAAAACACGAGTTCCCTAGAACTCAAGTGCTGGTAGATTGAAGGAGCTTCGAGCCAGAAGCCAGGAGTCAGAATCCTTGATAACGGAAATATTTTCCGATCACTTGGTTTGTTGACGGGGTTAAATTTGCTATTATAGCGCTTCTGTTGAGTAATCAGGTATACAGAATTTTTCCCCTGTTCCCTATTCCCTGTTCCCTATTCCCTGTTCCCTACTCCCTACTCCCTACTCCCTACTCCCAATTAACCCAAGACTAAACTCCCTCAGCCAATTGTGAACTGGTATAGTAAGAGTAACTCAGCTTAACAAATTGTAATCATGGCCAGAGACCTAAGGGGATTTATCCAAGAGCTAGAACAGAAGGGACAATTGCGGCGGATTAAGGCTTTAGTTGACCCAGATTTGGAAATTGCTGAGATATCAAACCGGATGCTACAAGCGGGTGGACCTGGGTTGCTGTTTGAGAATGTAAAAGGGTCATCCTTTCCGGTTGCGATTAATTTAATGGGAACAGAAGAACGGGTTTGCTGGGCGATGAACCGGTCAAGCCCAGAAGATTTGGAAACTCTGGGCAAGAAGCTAGGGATGCTGCAACAACCAAAGCCACCTAAGAAAATTTCCCAGGCGGTGGATTTTGGCAAAATTTTGTTTGATGTGGTGAAAGCTAAACCAGGGCGAGACTTTTTCCCTCCTTGTCACCAGGTGGTGGTGCAGGAAAATGATTTGGATTTGAATAGATTACCCCTGATTCGCCCTTATCCCGGTGATGCTGGCAAGATTATTACCTTAGGATTGGTGATTACCAAAGATTGTGAGACTGGTATTCCTAATGTGGGGGTTTATCGGCTACAACTGCAGTCTAAGACTACGATGACTGTGCATTGGCTCTCGGTCAGGGGTGGAGCACGACATTTGCGCAAGGCGGTGGAGAGAGGACAGAAATTAGAAATAGCGATCGCACTCGGTGTTGACCCCCTGATTATTCTGGCCGCTGCTACTCCCATACCGGTTGACCTGTCGGAATGGCTCTTTGCTGGACTCTATGGTGGGTCTGGGGTTAACCTAGCCAAATGTAAAACCTTAGATTTAGAAGTACCAGCGGATTCGGAGTTTGTCCTGGAAGGCACGATTACTCCAGGGGAAATGTTGCCAGATGGTCCCTTTGGTGACCACATGGGGTATTACGGTGGAGTAGAGGATTCTCCGTTGATTCGCTTCCACTGTATGACTCACCGCAAGGATCCGATTTATTTAACTACCTTTAGTGGGCGTCCACCGAAAGAAGAAGCAATGATGGCGATCGCACTCAATCGGATTTATACCCCGATCCTGCGGCAACAAGTCTCAGAAATTGTGGATTTCTTCTTGCCCATGGAAGCTCTGAGTTATAAAGCCGCCATTATTTCCATTAAGAAAGCCTATCCAGGACAAGCGCGACGGGCTGCTTTGGCGTTTTGGAGTGCTTTGCCTCAATTTACCTACACCAAGTTTGTGATTGTGGTGGATGAGACTATTAATATTCGGGACCCCCGTCAAGTGGTGTGGGCGATTAGTTCTAAGGTTGACCCGGTGCGGGATGTATTTATTTTGCCTAATACTCCCTTTGATAGTTTGGATTTTGCCAGCGAAAAGATTGGCTTAGGGGGACGGATGGGTATTGATGCTACTACTAAGATTCCACCGGAAACGGAACATGAATGGGGCGCAGCGTTAGAGTCAGATGGGGATGTAGCAGCGATGGTAGATAGACGTTGGGCTGAGTATGGGTTAGGAGATTTAGATTTGAAAGATGTTGATCCCAATTTGTTTGGGTATGATATGTGATTTATAGGTAAGCATTCAGTGGTCAGTGGTCAGCCGTCAGCTAACCCATTAAGTATAGGTAGTTTACCCAGAAAGCTTTAACTCACCATTAATCAGACAAGGTAAAATACCAGGTCAAAATCTGGATTAGCTCACCCTCTACGGTTGAGGGGATCATGGGAACAGGGAATAATGGGAGCAATGGGTAAGTCCTGTATATAATAGCCTATGGTGTTGATATGCGATTATTAAGGCTAATAATTCTAAGTATCCTGGTATTGTATGGGAGGTGGGGAGGGAGCGATCGCCAAAGGCGATCGCTGAAAGGGGCTGACCAAGGCCAGATCGCCCCCACAATTCTTATTACATAACCACTTAACGAGGGGATGAATTTAGCTGGCTGGTTTCCTCAGTTTCTTCTTCTTTGGTATTGTCATTTGCTGCACTACTTTCTCTTGTGTCTATTTCAGTTGTTATCGTGATTCCCTCGACGCTGATCTCTAACTTGTTATGTAATTGCCCTTTGAACATAGATGTGGCAATCATGTGAGGTGCTAGGTTAAATATTAGAGATACAGATATCAGCAGGAAGGCAATTAGCAAGAGTAAAAATTCCTTTACTACTGGGGAATCACGGTTTTGAGCAGTTGTTGGAGTTGTGACTACAGTAGTTTTGTCTCGATTCTGTTGCGTATTATTCTGTGCCTTAAAAGTGCTAGTAAATTGCTTTAGTAAGTTGGTCATGGTTTTGTCCTGATGCTTGATTGCTTATAACACCATCCTAGATTTTGCAGATGGGTGTATCAAGCCCAGTAAAGGACAGATAAAGGAAAGATAATAAGTGTCTTTTTCTAACTTCTTGAGTGACAGTTTCGGATCAATAAGTGTCCTTTTCTGTCCTTCTGAACAAGGACAATCACACGGATTGATTATCTATGAGTCAAAAGCGCAATCCTCGTAGCATTAGTGTCACTCCTAAAGGAATAAGGCGTCTTAACCAAGCTAGAGCCAGTCAAAGAGATCACGAAGGTAAGCCCCTAACTGATGAGCGCCTTGCACCAAGAGCAAAGCTGAACGGTAAAATAGTTCAGCAGGAGTAAAGCAAAGATAGATAAGTGTCTGTTTCTCACCTGTTGAGTGATAGTTTTGGACTGATTGACTGACTTTACTCCTAAAACCCTTGATTTTACCTAGAGCGGTGGATCGGTAGTGAAACCTAAGCAAACCATTGCCAGCGTTGGATTTCACTATGTTCCACCCAACCTAGGAAGCCAGACAAGTCAGTCAAGCAGCCGTTTGAGATCAATAAGTGTCCTTTTCTGTCCTTCTCAACAACGATAATCACACGGATTTGTTATCTATGAATAAAAAGCGCAAGCCCCGTGGCGTTAGTGCCAGTCCTGAAGGAATAATGCGTCTTAAAGACGCTTTAGCCAAGCAAGCTAAAGCCAGTGAAACAGATTACAAACGTAAGCGTCTAAGTTATCAGCGCCTTGCAGAAAAAGCAGACAACATCAGCATTAGAACAGTTCAGCGCTTTTTCAACCAAGAACGTGTAGATTGGGATTCTGCGATCTTAATTATCACAGCTTTAAATCTAAAACCGGAAGATGTACTATCTTCAGAAGAATCCTTGCTATCAGAATCTATAGAACAAATCCAACCCAAGGATACGGGAGACTCGGAGCGTGCGGGGGAGTTAATTCAGAAAGTAGAGACAGGACTAAGTAAGTTTAAAAAACGTAAGGAGGCTAGCCTTGAAGCTATGGAATGGCTAAAGGCTAACCGAAAAGCGTTATCCCAAGAAGCTGCCGAAGCAGCTTTAAGGAAGCATTATGACCAGAACCCAAACAATGTAGATACAGATTACTCAGAGGATATTGAGGTATTTTCTCAAGAAATAAAAAAATATTTGCAGTTGATATATTACTTTTTAAAAGTCAGAAGTTGGGACTTGGTGGATAGAGCAATACAGGAATCAAAGATTCCTGTGAATAGGGATTTACAGCTTTATATAGATGCACTAGATTTTATCAAAAACCACAAGGTTAGTCTAAGTTTTGCTCCCGAAGAAGCTAAAGAAATAACCCTTTACTTGGACTATATAATCAAGATAATCCAATTGAAATTATAAGTCTTTTTTTGAGTGCAAGCTTTTCTAAAAAATAGTATATTTTTACTGAAATTATTACCAGTCTTCATCCTCTTCCTCTAGCCTTTGAAGCATTGCTGTAATTTCTGCTTCTTTTACTTGTTCAATTTGCTCGATTGCCCAGTGTAAGATTTTAGCAGATTGTGGAAAGTCAGAAAATTCTTTAATAAGTTGCTTTAAGTAATTAATTAATTCGTCTTGAGGAAATCGTTGCATCTTGAGTCTCTACTTTTTATAAGTTTTCTATAGCTAAGCTAGCTTGAATTACACTATAAAATCCAGGACAGTTAGGGACAGATAACTAAGTGTCCTTTTCTGTCCTTTTATAGTTAATTAACCCTGGTTTGCCCCAAGGCACAATCAATACCGGGTAAATGATAAATTGTCCAGAAGTGATTTCTGGTTTTCCATCTCCTATAACTTTCTGGAGTATAATAATATATCCGGAGATAGCTAAAGTTTTTTTTGTATAAACCCTAACTGTAGCCAATTTATGCAGTAACCCAGTAGTAAATGCTCATCATTTACATTACTATTGACGGAAATAATTACAAATAAGTTCCACTATTATCTCTTGAAGCTATCCCCTCAAAACCTCAACTTCTGCACCGCCCTCCCCTTAACCTCCTCCTAGAGAGGTTGTCAAAGATTTTTCCAAAAAATACCGTCAGATATTGACCACAAGGAGCCATGACACTGGAAACAACCGCTGCAACTAAGGAATGAGATAAACCAATAATGCCTTCACTATTGATGTGACGTAGCATTAAATAATAAAATCATTGATTAATCGTTTATTGCACTGATTTTTTACTATACTAGTAAGAGGAAATTTAAGCGGTTATTAAGGAGAGATGTTACGCCGAAGAAAGCCGCCACAATTCAAGGAGTCAACTCAAAAACACTTAGGTGATGGGAAACAGAAGCCAGGCTCAAAGCAATCAGGAAGCCAAAGGGTAAAAGACGCTACAACCTTGAATAAATCTAGGAGGCAGCAGCAAAACCCCGACCAATTGTCACTGTTTGCTATGCGCGGGTCTCAACTTATTCCCAGCGCGATGATTTTGAAAGACAAGCTGAACTACTACGTTCAAAATTCCCAGAAGCAGAACACATATCAGAAATTGGCTCCGGACTCAATTTTAGGAGGGGACAATTCCTCGCCATTCTGGACAGATTTCTCCGAGGCGATCTCCAATGCCTTGTG
Source organism: Moorena sp. SIO1F2 (assembly GCF_010672755.1). NCBI lineage: Bacteria > Bacillati > Cyanobacteriota > Cyanophyceae > Coleofasciculales > Coleofasciculaceae > Moorena > Moorena sp. SIO1F2. The sequence continues at coordinate 15,292 of NZ_JAAHFV010000004.1, read as the reverse complement.
GTTGCCCACCCAGACCGATTGCTCAGATTTGCCATCGAACTGGTTAGATGGCTGTGTGAAAAAAATCAGTGCCAACTCATGGTTTGGGGTGAGTGCAAACTCAGCAAGGAGCAAGAATTGGTCTAAGATCTGCTGTCCATCCTCCATTGCTTCAGTTATAGGCTTTACGGATTGGGAAAATACCAAAAGAAATTCCGGGAAGCGTTACAAGCAGACAAAAAGGCACAGCCACTCCCGAAAATCCACCAAACTAGCACCAAACAGTGTTAGGAAAATCAGGCTGTATCCAACTGCTGAACTGCACAAGGTTTGGAAGCAATGGCTGGCAGCCTACCGGCAAGTTTTTAACTGGGCACTGGAGCAGTTAAAAAACGGGTTTAATCTCAAAGATGACCTGCAAAAAGCCTACCGAAGCAGTTTGGTAATACCAGATTGGGTTAGGGAGTTACCTGGGCATCAAGCTCAAGAAGCTTGCGATGAGGCAATAGACGCCTACAGGCAAGGGAAAGCTAATGGCGGTGAAGCCAAGTTCAAGTCCTGCCGAAGTAAATCTCAAACCATTCAGTTCAAGGTGGGGAACTTCAAGAACGGTACTTGGTATCCCAAGAAAACCAAGGGTTTGACCTTTAAAGCATCAACACCTTTGCCTAGTCAATCCGAGTATGGTACTGAATTGGTTTATCAGCGGGGCAAGTGGTATGGATGTTTCCCCGCTCATGTGGAAACCGAACCTACCAAACAAGAAAGGGTAATTGCTCTCGACCCTGGAAACCGTGCTTTCTTGACGGGCTACGATGGTGAGAATTTCTTGGAGATTGGTAAGGGCGACATTGGGCGTATCAACCGACTGTGCTCACACCTTGACCAACTCCTTTCTCGTGCTAGCAAGTCTCCTTTCAAGCGGCAACGGCACAAAATGCGGAAAGCTGCCGACCGGATCAGGGAAAAGATTCAGTGCTTGGTCAAAGATTTGCACTCCAAGGTCGCATCATTTCTCATTGGCAAATACAAGTTAATCTTCCTGCCAACGTTTGCTACCAGTAAAATGGTACTCAAGTCATCGAGGAAGATTAACCGAAAAACCGTTAGGAATATGTTGAGTTGGAGTCATTACAAGTTTGCCCAGCATTTAACTCAGATGGCAGCTAGGAAGAATGTACTGGTGGTGCGGTGCAACGAATCCTACACCAGCAAAACTTGTACCAACTGTGGTCATCGGCACAACAAGCTAGGTGGCTCGAAAATTTTTCGATGTCCTGAATGCAAGATGGAATTGCCGAGGGACATCGGTGGCGGCCGAAACATCATGATTCGGTCTTTGCAGGCAGCTGCCTTCACCAGCAATGGTGATGCCATACTTGTTCAAGATGCTTGAAAAAAGCGTTTTGAGCTGGTTAAATGCTGCACTACCCAAAGGCTATTTCTGGTCATCCTGGTACTGATCCTGAAAATCCTCTTCAGTTAGCTCAAGCAGTAACAGCCTTGGGTGAACCCCGGATGTAAGCTTCCAGAAAATACCGCAAAAACTTCGGTGATACTGGGTCTGGCACTTTCTCGGCCATCACAATCACCTGGGGCAAATACAAATCTTGCTGTGCTGCCAACTGGTAGGCTAAGCCGAAACCATCACAGGAATTAAAGATAGGTGACATACTCCCACGCTGACTCTTTGAGTTCAGTGTGGGCTTCTTACCAACTCCAGCTACTGCTTAGGATACTCGGTAAGCTTTATTAACGATACGGGATGCCCCTCCGCACCGGAACAATACAATAAATTTTGTTTTTTTTAATTAGTAGGTGGCGGTTAGCTCTTATTTGGTTTTCCCTACTATATCTACTATAAACGATTAAAGATCCTGTCCGCAATTCATCTGACACTCATGCTGCGCATGTTCGTTGTGAGGCATAAGAGCGGATGAAGCTAACTGCAACCCTCGTGCGTTCGCGTAGCGTGGCCTACGGCCAATCGCTTTGTTCAAGGCAAACCGCAGATCATCGATAGTCAACCGTTCGGTCTGATTGAGTTGAATTTCCCCCCGCTGCCCCTCTTGGGAAGTGCCACTGTGACCAGCAAAAAACAGAATATCCCACCCCTGCTCCCATAACTGCTGATTCAACTCAGATGCCTGGGGTTCCTGCCGCCAGGTAATTTGTGCCCCCGCCTGACCCGCCAACTCCTCCAACGCCTGCTGATCTGCTTGCTGGTTAAGATTGGCACCCTGACCCAAAATTGCCAGAATTCTGACCTTGCCCTTGGGGGTAGTCTGCCGGTTAAGGGGGTTGGGACAATCATATTCAATCGCACTCAGGGCAACGTCCGCCTGGGCTTCCGCCAGTAAATCCCAGCGGTGCCAGGGAAACCGACGCAGCCAGGGATTATTGGTCTGTAACAGAAGTTGAAATTTTTTCCCCGAGCCCAATAACTTATCCCGAATCGAGCGAAACTCTAGGTCAGTATTGAGCCAGTGATTAAGACTCTCTTCCAAAACCTCAGCTGCTCGCCGACAAGCCGCAAAGGCTTCACCCCGCTGGGATGAATTGGTCACCTGTTCGGGATTGGCACTCAGAGCACGAAATAGCATTTCCAAACTCAGATACCGTTGCTGCCAATGGCGATAACAGTTGAGTAGGTCTGGATTTCCTGACAACCGCCCTTTTATCCGAGTTTGGGACGGAGAATGGAGATCCCCTTGCCGAATTTCCAGGGTGGCATCAAACCCCTGCTCAATTTCTCCGTCTAATATTAAGGTTAACAGCCTCTTCATTGATCTATTTTTGACAATTTTAAGGTAAGCACGTAGGGTGCGTTAGGGGCGGACTTGCCCAGATTTTTCCCCTCATAGCCAGCATTGGGATAGTCCGCCCCTGACTTTAGCTCAAACCTGAAACCTTTCGATAATGGAGGCTTCACCTAAAGACACCTGAATTCCGAAGTCATCTCCCTGTTGGGCATTAAACTGATATTGGATGAATTCATCATTACTTCTGGCAGTTACTTCGGTAAAAATATCTCCGGTTGCAGTTAGTACCGATAGTTTCAAATTCGGAGGCAAGGTTAGTGCTTCACCGTTGGGATAAACTTGGGCTCGAACGCTGGCAGTTTCCTTGTCAATTTTTCCGACAGTAATAATTAAAACGACAGGATTACCCGCTAATTCTAGCCCTAAATCAAATAAATCAATTGGTTTAGCTCGTTGTTGCTGGTATTCGGTATTTCTAAATGCTGGTCTAAGTTGTGGAGACAGCAAATCGCTAACCGACTGCCAACCTACTTGAAAATTCCCCTTAAACCATTCCAGTAAGTTCACGACATTTGATTCCAGCTCTGGTAATTGGTTAATTAACTGCTCAAGAGACTGGATTTTACTAATCTCCAAGCTTCCTCCCAGTGCAGTTTTGGCAAATCCTAGCAGTTTAGCTTGATTACTTGGTTGATTAATTTCTACCACCACATAACCAACTCGGTCTTGGCGACTTTCTGGTGGTATGTCACAAACTTGGTCACCAGGTAAAACAGGACGACATTCGAGTTTACCCCAATCTTTAACCATCAAGTCGGATACATTCATCAGCGATCGCAGGGCTGGATTACTGCTATCACTTGCTGGTAAATCAGTTTCTACTTCCAGACACTGTAAGTAGAAATTTACCGCATAAACTGCTAATGTATTTAGGTAAACGTCTTGAGCTTTGTCTGGTTCGTGCTGTTCCCGACTAAAGGTTTCTGCTAGTTGATACCAATCTCTGGTAATAGGCACAGAAAAGGCTAATTTTTCCGTTAAGTTATTCATTATTACTCTCTCGATACATTGAATCTTGTTTGTCAGTTATTCCTGTAAGTATTCCTTAAACGTGTCAGAAAAATACTTGCAACAGCGCCAGTAGAAACTTTGCACCGTTGACGCTTGCTTTGGCTTTAACCCAACTGCTACAGCAGTCTGTTGCCAACTCTTCCGGTCTAGATATAAAAGAGCTATAGTTCTGAAGTTGGCTTTAGGATGTCCTTTAACGTGTTTGCTGGCAAACAGCCCATCAGAGTCTTCTTCAATACACTGACGTATAAGCTGTGAAGGTAACGGAGTGTCTTCTGGTTGCGGAATAGTATCTAAATAAGTCATACCTGATTGATTGACTTTACCCCCATCGGAAGAGTTTATTGGTGCATCTAGTGAGTACTCCCGTCCCTGTTTGGTATGTCGTTTCTTGGCATCAATCAACCGCCACTTAAGAACACTATTAATCCAGTTAATCACCGGAGCTGTCGGTTTATAAGTGTCAATTTTTTTAAACACATACAACCAAGTCTCTTGAAGTGCTTCATCGTAAACCTCTTGGGGAGTGTCATATCTCCTGCGAGATAATCTGCCGGATGTTTGAATCATGTGAATCAGCCGAGTCAGGGCTAGACGACGGCCACGGGTTTGTGGGGAATGCTGTTGAGCCTCCAAAGCTAGCTGTTGCAGTCGTTCCTCCAGTTCGTCCATGGGTTAACTCCATCTCATCCATCTCCTTGATGCACCTTAGTTACTAAATAACTAACGGTGGCCAACCCCGGATTCTATGCAAAGTCGGAAAAAATTTTTTAAACAGGACTTACCTATTGCCCCCTAAATCCCCCGAGCGAGCAATCCCTCGCTCGGGGGACTTTCGTGACTTTTTCCCCCCAGATTTGGGGGGTTAGGGGGGCAAAACCAATGATTTGGCATGGAATCGCTCTTTGAGAAAGTTAACAAAAACAGATGAGGCTGTTTTTTTTATCCCTGCCCATGTATAATCCTAAAACCATCAAGCGTTGGCTCGTCGGACTTATTGCTATTCCTGTAATCTGGTCAGCCTACTGCGAGTATGAAGGTAAACCCTTTACCCAAGCCAGTGATGTGATCAATTCCCTGGTGCAAGTCACAGTATTAGTCGATGCCCTTCTCAAGCCAGAAGACTCAGATAACAACTAATTGTAGGCTTTTGGCTAGTTTTGAATGCGATCGCTAAACTAGCATCTTAGTAGAACTGGCATCTTGCCAGTTTCATTTCTTTGCTGATGTGGAACTGGCATCTTGCCAGTTTCATGTATTTCATCTTGGGTAGAACTAGCATCTTAGTAGAACTGGCATCTTGGTAGAACTGGCATCTTGGTAGAACTGGCATCTTGCCAGTGTCAATGTCCGTAGAACTGGCATCTTGCCAGTTTCATTAGAGTCAACTAACTATAGATGACAAGCTGTGTAATCGGAATAGATGGCGGTGCCAGTAAAACCCTTTGTGTAGTGATCAACCACCAAGGTCAAGTCCTAGGTCGAGCAGAAGCCGACGCCTCCAATTATCACACCGTTGGTATCAACACCGCTTTCGCCTCCATAGAATCAGCCATTCGCCTAGCTACCCAAGAGGCTTCCGCTAAACTGTCCATGGAATCGGTCACAGTGGAAGCCATTTGTTTGGGATTAGCCGGTGTTGGTCGTCCACGAGATAGAGAAGTGGTGCGAGGCTTCGTCCAACAGTTGTTGTCAAGTCAGACAATTCCCGTCACTTGGGCATTACTCCCCTCTACTGTTGTTATTTGTGATGATGCTTTGATTGCCTTAGTGGGGGGAGTCGGTAAGCCTGTGGGAGTTGTTGCGATCGCAGGCACTGGATCAATCGTTTTTGGACGCAATGCCCAAGGAAATACCAAGCGAGTTGGTGGCTGGGGGCATATCCTAGGAGATGTTGGCAGTGCCTATCACATTGCTGTCTCTGGATTACGAGCCGCGATCAACGCCTATGATGGCTTTGCAGTAACTAGTCTAACAATAACTAGTCTTCAGGAGCGCTTTACCACCCATTTTAACTTATCAAAGTTTAATTATATCACAGATGTCATCTATCGGCCAGGGTGGGGAGTCAAAGAAATTGCATCCTTAGCACCAATTGTGGATCAAGCAGCCGCTGAAGGCGATCAGGTAGCCATTAGCATTATCGAAGATACAGTTAATCAACTAGCAAAAGCTACCCAAGTTGTAATTGAAAGCGTCTTTACCCCTGACTCACAATGTGAAGTAGTAACCACCGGAAGTGTCTGGCATGGTCTTTCCTCAATCCGTCAGCAATTTGAATCATCCCTTGTCAGGCTTAGCCCTAATGCTAAAGTGATTTGGCCTCGCTATGAGCCTGCTTATGGTGCCGGTTTGTTAGGGTTGCGGAGTCTAGGCAATAGGCAATAGGCAATAGGCAATAGGCAAGAGTAACCCACCCCACGGTCGAAGTGGGGTGTGGTCTTATTTAATTAATTGGGCAAATGTTGAGTAAACTCATCTAGGGAGTTAACCGTTAATGCTGTGGCCATCAACTCTTCTAGTTGTTCGAGAGTTAAGGCTTGAATTCTGACGGATATCTCTGAAGGAATCTCTGAAAATCGCAGTTTAAGGATGCGCTCTAAACTGCCTCGACGTTCTTGTTGGATGCCTTGTTCAATCCCTTGTTCAATCCCTTGTTCAATCCCTTGTTCAATCCCTTGTTCAATCCCTTGTTCAATCCCTTGTTCAATCCCTTGAGCAAGACCCTCTTGTAAAATCTCTTGATACCAGGGCGATTCTCGTAATACTGTCATATCCCACCTCATGATTTGTTGAATTAAGGGTATCTCTAAAACAAAGCTAGCGAAGAAAGCTAACAACGGCTCTAGTTGATTCAAGGTTTGATCCGCCCGCAGAGCCTGCACCGCTGACCGCAATTTCGATTCACTACCACCTCCAAATAAGATCGGGACAAATGGAAATAGGGGAGGTAATGGTTGTTCTAATACTAATTCAGCCTCTACTTCCCACAGATTAATTACCCGATAATCTTGACGAGCCTTTAATCCCATGAATTCCCTGTCGTAGCAATTTTCAATAGTAACCGTGGTTGGAGGTGGCAAGATGTTAATTAATACCGGATAAGCAGATAAGTTGTATTTCTCCTCAGCTAAAGCCACATAATTGCGCATTCGCTGAGGCATGTTCTGGTCATAGCGTAGTTGTAATTCATTGAGAATCAGAAATTCGGAGTGTTCAGGACTAGACGCTTTTACAATGACATCGCTTTCGCGACTAATCCATTGAAACTCAGCATCGAGTAACTGAGATGCCCGCACTTGGGGATTACCGGTTACCCATTGCACCCAAGCATTAGGAGCGAGACTGATTAGGCGTTTGCTACCAATATCTGCACGTTTTGTCATACAATTGATCCAATTAAGACTAATTATTGACTTACGCCCACCCCACGGTCGAAGTGGGGTGTGGTCTTATTTAATTAATTAGGCAAATTTTGACTAAACTCATCTAGGGAGTTAACGGTTAATGCTGTGGCCATCAACTCTTCTAATTGTTCGAGAGTTAAGGATTGAATTGAGACGGATATCTCTGAAGGAATCTCGGAAAATCGCAGTTTAAGGATGCGCTCTAAACTGCCTCGACGTTCTTGTTGGATGCCTTGTTCAATCCCTTGTTCAATCCCTTGAGCAACACCCTCTTGTAAAATCTCTTGATACCAGGGTGATTCTCGTAATACTGTCATATCCCACCTCATGATTTGTTGAATTCGAGGAAAACCCACCCCACGGTCGAAGTGGGGTGTGGTCTTATTTAATTAATTGGGCAAATGTTGAGTAAACTCATCTAGGGAGTTAACGGTTAATGCTGTGGCCATCAACTCTTCTAATTGTTCGAGAGTTAAGGCTTGAATTCTGACGGATATCTCGACAGGAATCTCGGAAAATCGCAGTTTAAGGATGCGCTCTAAACTGCCTCGACGTTCTTGTTGGATGCCTTGTTCAATGCCTTGAGCCACACCCTCTTGTAAAATCTCTTGATACCAGGGTGATTCTCGTAATACTGTCATATCCCACCTCATGATTTGTTGAATTAAGGGTATCTCTAAAACAAAGCTAGCAAAGAACGCTAAGAGCGGTTCTAGTTGATTCAAAGTTTGATCCGCCCGTAGAGCCTGCACTGCTGAGCGCAATTTCGATTCACTACCACCTCCAAATAAAATTGGGACAAATGGAAATAGGGGAGGCAAAGGTTGTTCTAATACTAATTCCGCCTCTACTTCCCACAGATTAATTACCCGATAATCTTGACGAGCTTTTAATCCCATGAATTCCCTGTCGTAGCAATTTTCAATAGTAACCGTGGTTGGAGGTGGCAAGATGTTAATTAATACCGGATAAGCGGATAGGTTGTATTTCTCCTCAGCTAAAGCCACATAATTGCGCATTCTCTGAGGCATTTTCTGGTCATAGCGTAGTTGTAATTCATTGAGAATCAGAAATTCTTTATGTTGAGGACTAGACGCTTTAACAATTACATCGCTTTCGCGACTAATCCATTGAAACTCAGCATCCAGTAACTGAGATGCCCGCACTTGGGGATTACCGGTTACCCATTGCACCCAAGCATTGGGTGCTAAACTGATTAAGCGTTTGCTACCAATATCTACAGGTTTTGCCATACAATACAATTGACCGAATCAAGATGAATGATTGACTTACACACACCCCACTTTGCAGGGCTGTTTATGGGGTTCAACTAAAATTTGATTAGTAAAGAGCTGGGCTTTTCAGACTTCCCAAACTTCCTGCTTCTTAAGATTCTTCGACTATAGACTCGCCCTCTATAGGGTCTCCTAAATCGAAGATAATAATAAATTTTTCATCGGGCATCAGTCGTTTAAGAGCCTGCAAGTGACCCTCCGCATCAGAGCGGTTCCGAAAACGACGAACAACCATCCGCTGCATGTTCGGCAATAGACGAATGAGCGCCCATGGATATAGGCGTTGAGAGTAGGACATAAAATATTAGGTATCTCCTTAACTGGGGGTCTAGAGCCAGCCTGAGAGCCTAGAGAAACTGTAGGCTGGCTCTTACCGTGGAAGGTTTTAGCGCCCACGGTAATTTCATTATAGCACAAATAATCTTTCATTATAACATTTTTTGAAAACTTTTGTAACAAATTTGGGAATCGGGAGTCGGGAATCGGGAATCGGGAATCGGGAATCGGGAATCGGGAATCGGGACTCACTCGTGATCAGAATTGCTATCGGTAGTGGGATTAATACAAAAGGGAACAGGGAACAGGGAACAGGGAGTAGTGGAGTGAGGAAAAATCCTGTGTTGTGTATCCAATATTATTTTAGTTATTAATTAATTAATAACTATGTGCGATGGGAGCTTGGAGCCGCTGCGCGATTGACCTTGTTTGGCCACGCTACGCGAACGGTCATGCTCTTTGCGATCGCATTCCCAATTCCCGATTCCCGATTCCCGATTCCCGACTCCCGACTCCCGATTCCCGATTCCCGATTCCCGATTCCCGACTCCCGATTCCCGAAAATAATGGTCCGTGTAAGATTGTGTATCAGCCGGATAATCCACTGGATTGTGGTGCTCGTTTGTGGATTGAAACCTTCTGTGATATTCACTTTGTTGGTGGTAGTTTTCCGGCTACTAGCTAAGTCGGTCAAGGGTTTTTATCGAATTCTTTTTGACAAGATTCTATATGATGATGCTTATTGTTATAAGCATATTGTAGAGGATACTTGCTAGAGTTAGAGATTTTATCCCAACTTATTCGATACCACTTCGATAAATTTATGGGGTCAACACTTTCGACCTGTGGTATAAAATCAAGGCCATAAGAAATTTCAATTAATTCTTCCAGTATATTACGCCGTATAACTCCTCTCAAACAAACTATATAATCACTGTGAAACTCATATTTTTTACCTAATATAGTATTTCCTTTCTTATGGAAAATAAGATATAGATTAGAACCTTTGTTCTGCTGGTAAAAATAGATGCCATCAGTAAATCCTTCTACTCCAACTAATTGTCTCCACTTTTTTTCCCACTTAAGGATCGCATCTTGAGCTTTATTATAGACAGACGTTGATGAAGGAATTTTTTTTGCCAAGTTAATGGCTAATTTATAATTTTCATCAACGGGTTTCAACTCCTGAGTTTTTACCACTTTCTCTGCTTGAGCCAACTGTCCTTGAGCACACTGATTTAGAAAAGCTCGTGCATTATACGATTGGTGAGAAGTTTCAGGAATTTCTAGAGCTTTCTTCATACACTCGACAAAGTCTTTATTGATGATCAGGTCTTCCATAGTTTCCACAAATAGTTGCTCTTGACGAGATAGCCATTGCTGATAGCCAAAAATGACTCCCTCACCAGTAATGAAAAGTGTTGCAATACCGATTCCCATCCATAAAAAATTCTTAACTAAAGATCTAGGTGGATTCTGCGGGTTTACTAGCTTCTGATCTTGTGTGTAATTTTGCATCTGATGACTATAGTATTTATATGTCTAAAGATTCTAACCACTCCTCAAGTGATTGAAAAGGATCTGATCCCTTAAAGGCCATTCCTTACAACTTCAGATTTCCCTGTCCGTAGATTGGTCAAAACTGCCACACACTTGTTTCCCCCGTACTAGCGTTCGCGTAGCGTGATCAAAGATCAATCGCATTTGCCGATCAGTTATATGCGATTGACCTTGGCCAAAAGGCCACGCTACGCGAATGGTCACACTACGCGATGCTCCTTTGGAGCCGCTACGCGATCGCATCCACCGACCATATCCTAAACTCTTCCGTTTCTTCCCGATTCCCAATTCTGAATTCTAAATTCTAAATTCTAAATTCTAAATTCTAAATTCCCTCAAGTTGTCAATTTTCCTTTTTACCTATATACTAGTCTTATAGGAAGAGTTAAGGGAGAAAGAGATGAACAAGTGCGTTGGAACTACTGAAGCAGCATCTCTATTAGGAATTTCTTCTCGACGATTGCGCCAACTCCTAGAAAAAGGTCGGGTGCGGGGTGCCTATAAAAGCGGGAAATTCTGGATTATTCCTCTGTTCAACCATTTGCCACAAATTACCAAAGGTAATCGTGGGCCAAAGGGAAAATGGCGCACTAGTCGTCCGCCAGCTTTAGCGAAGATTAATGTCAATCGCAATCACATTGGCTCGAATATGAAGAAAAGCCCTCAAGACCGGAAGCCAGTGATTTCAGTAAAACGAAAGGGAACCAATCTCTACGGTAATGAGGTGGAAATCCTTGGTCCGTGTAAGATTGTGTATCAGCCGGATCATCCACTGGATTGTGGCGCTCGTTTGTGGATTGAAACCTTTAGTGATATCCACTTTGTTGGTGGGAGTTTTCCGGCTAGTAAGTAGGTGGGCATAAATAAATGTTAAAATTTAAAATACGAAAATTAAGCTGAAAGCCTCTATTCACAAGGGTTTCAGTATTTCAAATTTCAATCGCTATTTTACGGATAATTAAGCCCACCTACTTAGCTGAGTCGGTCAAGGGTTTTGCAACTATTCAAAATTATCTATTTGATTACTCGGCTTTGCATCAAGATATTGAAGTATGAAAGCGCGATCGCCTAGCCCAGTAGCTCAAATTAATGACTTGACTCAGCTAGCAGTATATTGTGGGAAAGTTATCACCAGAAATAGTTATAACTCTTACTTACAACCATTCCCCTCACAGCTTTGATACCTATCAGGAATAGTGAATTCACCACTAATTTTGGATTTGAGTGGAATCTTAACCATGTATGGCTGAGCAGAACCATACCTCTGAAGTAAATGTTCGTAGGGTGCTTGATAAGACGGGGTACCCCTTATGTTCTTGGTAGCCAGTGTTAGGACAATCCGTCCCGTAACGCACCACCTGCTCAAACGGCAAAAATGAGATGCACCCAGATACATGCTGTTGTGGGGTGGCATTGGACATAGTTATAAGGGTTTGAGCTTCCAGAACAGGAAAGGAGGGTTAATTTCCGACTGTATCTTCCCTGAGCTCATTGGCATCAAAGCCTTATCTAGTAAGCTTTATAGGGCTCATGTCCCCCCCTCAGGAATTTTAGATGAGGTTTATGAGGTTTGACATGAGATTTATGAGGTTTGACATGAGATTTATGAGGTTTGACATGAGATTTATGAGGTTTGACATGAGGTTTGACATGAGGTTTGACATGAGATTTATGAGATTTATGAGGTTTGACATGAGGTTTTACATGAGGTTTATGAGGTTTTACATGAAGTTTATGAGGTTTGACATGAGGTTTGACATGAGGTTTATGAGGTTTTACATGAGATTTATGAGGTTTTACATGAGGTTTATGAGGTTTTACATGAGGTTTTACATGAGGTTTTACATGAGGTTTTACATGAGGTTTTACATGAGGTTTATGAGGTTTATATTTTGAAAAATACTTTACAATTTACTCGTAAATTGGCAAAGGCCAAAATTTAACGAGAAATCTAGATGAAACTTAACAAGATTTTGAGGAACTTCTTCATTGTTTTTATTGGGTTCCTGATTACACTCAACTTCATGGCTAGTCCTGCATTGGCATACTATAGCCCAAGCGACTATTCTTCAGCTATCCCACTCGGAGATCATTATGGTAGTTTTGAAGTGTATGCCGATGACGGAAAAGGTGTTGCGGTTTACGACCCCTCCGTTGGCTATGGAGATTATGGAGAGTACATTTTTAATGCAGAAGGTGTATGGCAAGGAGGACCCGCCACTCCTGTATGTGATCAGTGCGGAGTGCCGGACTGGCAGCATGATTACATGACCGATCCTGAATATGATCCATTTTCCCTGATTATTAATTGTGACAATGGACTAGAATATGAAGATTGCAGGAATCCCCAGATTTCATTGACTCAGAATGAAACATGTGTCTTTAAGATGAACGATCAACCGGGTACCTATGACGACAACACAGGTTTTGTAACTGTCGAATACATACGTATGAACTAACAGTTTAGGTGCTGTCAGACTGACACAAGTATCTGAAAGCATGGCGATCACTAGCATAATCTTAGTTTATGCTAACCCCTGCTAAGGCTTACTTAATTGTCTATTTTTCTGAAACTAACCATAATAAAGCGATCGCCTTTCTACTTAGCGATCGCTTTTCTACTTAGCGATTATTTTTGGTTCTTCCGTACCAGGGCAAACGTATCTAAATTCCAAAACCCTTATCCAGTAAATATTTCATCATTATATCGGGGAGTGTCAACTCTGAATTAGACTCGGTGGTGCGTTACGGTGCGGACTATTCCAACCCTGGCTACGAAGAGAAAAATCAGGACAAGTCCGCCCCTAACGCACCCTACGCACTGTAGGGGCTATTCTATAGGACAGGCAAAAAAAATGTTTTCTAAGTGCTGGAGCTATTGCCATCTTGGTATAACCAAAGTATAATTAATGAATTGGGCTTATTCCTAAGGTCACTATGAAAACTGAAATTTCACTTCCAGACTCAGTTTTTGAAGAGGCAGAAGCCCTTGCTCAACAGATGGGCTTGTCACGTAGTGAACTCTACCTAAAAGCATTAAAAGCTTATCTTAAAAGGTACAATCGCAATCAAATTTTACACAAGCTGAACCAAGTCTACTCTAAAGAGTATTCTGAGCTAGATTCAGTAATGGCAAAGATACAGTTAATGTCTCTGCCTGATGAGAAATGGTAATGTATCGTGGGGAAATTTGGTGGGCAAATCTGCCTGACCCAAAAGGTTCTGAACTAGGATATCGTCGTCCTGTCTTGATAATTCAAGATGATCTTTTTAATCAGAGCCCTATCAATACGGTGATCGTTGTAATCATCACCTCGAATACTCAGCTAGCAGAAGCCCCAGGGAACGTATTGTTGCCTAGCAGAGTATCAGGCTTATCTAGAGATTCTGTCGCTAATGTTTCTCAGATTTTCACAGTTGACAAAGTATTTCTAACTGAACGCATCGGCTCACTTCCAGACTATTTACAGGAGGAGGTACATGATGGTTTGCGAATGGTTTTGTATCTCTAGCCACAAGCAGGGCAAAAGCATCTAAATTCCAAAACCATACGCACTATTAACCTATTTCGCTTCCATCCAATTTTCCCCAGCATGTATTTCCACAACTAAAGGAACACTCAACTCAACTGCGGATTCCATAGTTTCCCGAATTTCTACCTGCAATTGTTCCCATTCATCTGGGGGAATTTCAAAGATTAATTCATCATGGACTTGTAATAGCAACCGCGCCTGATATTTCTGTAACACTTGATACAAATTAACCATAGCAATTTTGATTATATCAGCGCTAGAGCCTTGGATTGGGGAATTAGCTGCTGCTCTTAATGATCCAGCATCATAGGGATTGATACCCTTAAGTTGATCGAGATCAATCTGATCAAGAGGCTTACCTTGTAGCTTTCTAAGACTGTTACCACCAAAGCTAAAGTAGCGACGGCGTCCGAGTATAGTTTCTACATAGCCTTGTGCGATCGCTTTTTTCTTGGTTTCCTCTAAATAAGCAAACACTAGAGGATAGCGTTGGTTCAATCGATCAATAAATTCTTTTCCTTCAGCTGCCGATACCTTAGCTTCCCGAGCAAACCGTTGTGCTCCCATGCCGTAAATTACGCCAAAATTAATTATTTTACCCAAGCGCCGCTCTTCAGCAGTAATGTTTTCTTTATCAAATAACATTTGCGCTGTCAAGGTATGGACATCGGCTTGAGTTTGGTAAGCCTCCACTAGCACTGGCTCTTGGCTCAAGTGGGCTAGGATTCGTAACTCAATTTGGGAATAGTCAGCGGATACCAACAGCCAACCGGATTCTGGAATAAAACCCTTCCGAATCTGGCGACTAAAATCAGTACGAATAGGAATATTTTGTAAATTAGGACTAGAGGAGGATAGTCTACCAGTTGTGGTCACGGTCTGGTTGAAATCCGTATGTACTCGTTTAGTATCGGAACGCATCAGTGCTGGTAAAGCATCCACATAAGTAGACTTCAATTTCGATAAACTACGGTATTCCAGAACAGCATCTACTACTGGATGGTCTCCTTGTAATTTAGCTAAGATAGTAGCATCGGTAGAGTAACCAGTTTTGGTTTTACGAGACTTCCTACGATCTAACCCTAGTTTCTCAAACAGTAACTGACTCAGCTGTTTAGGGGAACCTAAATTAAATTCTTGTCCAGCATCTTGATAGGCTTGCTGTTTAATTGCCACTAAATCCTTTTCCAGCTGTTGAGAGAACTGTTCCAGATAATCCTTATCAATACTAATCCCCTGGTATTCCATCTCAGCTAATACCGGTTCCAGGGGTTGCTCTACCTCTAGCAGCAATTCCTGCAAAGCTGGAATTTTCGCCAATTCTTCTCGCAATTTAGAAACTATTCCGAAGGTGGTATAAGCATCCATCCCACAGTAATCGGCTACCGTGGGGATGTCTAAATCTCCGA
>NZ_JAAHFV010000399.1:0-5565 GCF_010672755.1 Moorena sp. SIO1F2 | reverse complement strand
TGATTAAACAAGCTTCAATCCTTGGAGGTATTGCTAACTTTTGTTAACTTTCCAAGAATAGACTTTAGAGCTAATTTGTAAAGTAAATATTAAGAAGCCTGAAAACCTTGCTATGATTGTCTTTTGGGTATTAAGTTCAATTGTTATAGTTTAGCCCAAGCCTTATCCTACAAGGATTACAGCGAGTTTACAAATCAGCTCTAAAGTCTATTCTTGGAAAGTTAACAAAAGTTAGCAATACCTCCAAGGATTGAAGCTTGTTTAATCATGAGACATCTCCAGTAGAGATGTCTCATCCGGGGGGGATTCGTTACCGGATGTTTTGGTAGAGTAACCTATTCGCATTTTTTACTGTTACTTGAAGCCTTGAGTTAGCTTTTCAAGTTTTATATAAAGCTAGCATGAATAATACAAAACCGTCAAGGTAAGCTGGTCTTGATTTAAATTATATTGTTATCAGAGTAGGAGAGCAGGGAAGAGGGTTTGAGTTTTTTTGATAACTGAATACTATCCAATTTAAATGCGCAACAGCTTAACTAGCTGAGCAAAGTTTTGTAGGGTGCTTGATAAGACGAGATCCTCCTGATTTTATCCGTAGCCATTATTGGGACAGTCCGTCCCGTAACGCACCACCGGGTCAAACAGCATGCATTGATATCACCCAAAACAATGAAGAAATTACCAGTGGATTATTGGTGATGATCGAGTATAGAGTTTATATAGCGCTACGGGCAAGGCAAAAGGCAAAAGGCAGCATGCTAAAGGGATAATTTTAGCATAACAGCTTTTCAAATTGTATCAATTTCTGGTGTTGCTTAATAATGGAATGATTTTAAGAGTTTTGTGGAATTGGCATCTTGGTGGAACGGGCATCTTGCCCGTTACAATTTTCGCGCGGGCAGGATGCCCACTCTACTTATATTCATTCGAAGATTCAGCAACGCCCAATTTCCTAACCTTAATGGGTAGTGCTGTACATGAGATGTAAACTAAAATGTCTTTTTTGACTGTCCAATAAAACTCCAGAGCTTTTTCCCCTATTGCCTTTTGCCTCTTGCCTATTGCCTTTTTAAGCAATACCTGTGTTTACAAATCAAATAAAAAAGCGCTGATTATGTTTGTGATGGACTCGTAGTGTTAGACTCTAAGGGAGTATCTGAAGTGGATTTCTTGGTAATCCAAGCTGTAATAATATGAGAAAGTAGTCCGATTGGTCCTGCAAATAAGCATAGAATTAGGGAGTGAATAGTCCAAATACCAGCCTGTTGCCCTTGCCAATAAATCCAACGCCCTACAAACAAGTCCAGAACTAGGAAGTGTATCCAGCCAGTAGCAGCAACGGTTTCGTCACTAAAAAAGTGGGCAATATCGGCTAACTGAGGATTGGATAAGGCTTGGGCGGATTCTGGTGTAATGCTATTAATAAAGAGGTAAATATACAAACCTGCTAGAGCGACGAAGGGAAGATAGGATTCCATTACTCGCTTGGTAATGCCCCAATTTGGCAAGAAAACCATCAGGAGCCAAAAGGGCAAAACGAAGATATTGGCAATATTAAACAGTTGAGCGATAACCATATTTCTGTGTTTAAGATTTCAAGTATTTACTATAGCAGTTATAAATTGGGTGAGTTTTTTTTTGTTTTTAGGGAACAGGGAATAGGGAGCAGGGAGCAGGGTGAAGAGCATGGGTATTGGGAAAAAATCTTGTTTCGCTAATGAGTATTATAGCGTTTATTGCATGTATTAGGTACAATTATCAAGCTCAAAGTCCCCCTTTTTAATGGGGATTTAGGGGGATCTCTTTGTACCTCATGGGAAACAGAATTGCTATATAACTTCTATAAGTGTTAGCCAGAGCATTGGAGATGATGCTTTCGCATTAATCTGTTGTGTTAATCTGTTCTGGTTCATTTTCCACAGTTAGATCTTGGTTAGACCAAGAACCTTGCCATTGCTAGTCCCAAACCCGATCACTGGCAGCATCTTAGTCTCAGGTAGATCCTGGGGATAATTTTAAACAAATTCCACAAGACCTGTGGAATTTACGCTATAACTATTCAACGGTGAAGGTTCAACAAATAAATTATAATAAATCCGATGATTAACAACCATGACGGCTCTTTAGCCACTACACTAAAGCAACGGCGTCAAAAGCTGGCTCAGCTGGTGGATTTTCCAGTAATGCTCTGGTCTGGACATCCTAGTCCTCGGAATTTTCGAGCCAATTCGTTCCCGTTTCGGGCTAGCAGTCACTTCTTGTATTTTGCTGGTTTACCTCTAACTAATGCGGTAATTGGCCTCAATGATGGCAAACTGGATTTATTCATGGATAAGCCAGCCCCTGGTAGTGCGTTGTGGCACGGAGAAGTGCCTTCACCTGAGGAAATTGCTGAGATGATTGGGGCTGATCGGGTTTTTCCCTTTTCAGAATTGCGTTCGCATAGCGTCGGCTTTGCCGAATCGCATTCTCAGGGAGCAGCAACCATTGCTGTTCAAAATCCCACTACTTACAGCCAACAACAGGAACTATTAGGTCGTGCTGTCGGACCCGCTGATGCTCCAGAAGGGATTGACTTAGATTTAGCGAAAGCGATAATATCCCTACGGTTATACCATGACGAGGGGGCATTATCGGAGTTGCGCCAAGCCGCTGAAGTTTCGATGGCTGCTCATAAAGCGGGAATGGCAGCTACTCCCAAGGCTAAACGGGAAGCGGAAGTGCGGGGGGCGATGGAATCGGTAATTATTGCCCATAATATGACCCGTGCTTACACAAGTATTGTTACGGTTCATGGGGAAGTGCTCCACAATGGTGAGTATCACCATTCCCTGCAACCGGGAGAGTTACTGCTGGCGGATGTAGGAGCAGAAACCCCTATGGGTTGGGCGGCGGATATTACCCGTACTTGGCCGGTGAGTGGTAAATTTTCCCCTACTCAGCGGGATATATATAATGTCGTCAAAGAAGCCCATGATTTCTGTATCAAGAATCTTTACCCTGGGGTGGAATATCGAGAGATTCATATGACAGCAGCAGGGGTGATGGCTGAGGGATTGATAGATTTGGGAATTCTGCGAGGAGACATCTCGGATTTAGTAGAAATGGATGCCCATGCTTTATTCTTTCCCCATGGTGTTGGTCATTTGCTGGGATTAGATGTCCATGATATGGAAGATTTAGGGGATTTGGCAGGGTATGCACCAGGACGGGTAAGAAGCGATCGCTTTGGCTTGGGCTTCCTGCGACTAGACCGACTGTTGGAAGCAGGGATGTTGGTCACAATTGAACCAGGATTTTATCAAGTTCCAGGGATTTTGAATGACCCAGAGCGACGGTCAACTTACAAAGATGTGGTTGATTGGGATAGATTGGCAGAATTTGATGATGTGCGGGGGATTCGGATTGAGGATGATGTGTTGATTACCGAGACAGGAGCAGAGGTGTTGACCGCTGGGTTACCGACTGATCTAGAGGCAGTTGAGGATTTGGTTAGGGGATAATAAGTTTTCGGGTGTGGGTGAACGGGTTAATGGTGCTCTTACAGCGGTTTGCAATTCAGTTAGGTACAAAGTTCTGGGTTTTTAGGGAGCAGGGAGCAGGGAGCAGGGAGTAGGGAAGAGGAACCCACCCCTAACCCCTCCCAGGAGGGGAAGTCAGAAGTGGGAAAACAATCCTGTGTACCTGAGGTGCGACCCGTGGCGAATTTAATTCTTAATACAGAAAGCGCACCTGATAGTTATGCAAACCGCCGTAAGTTGACAGAAATAATTTTGAGAAGACCTAATCTCATCAGGTCTTCTCTAGATTTTAAGTGCGTTTATTGCTTTTATGAGGTAGGCTTCTCAACCTCAAAGTCCCCCTTGATAAGGGGGACCAACGGGGGATCGAATTGCTATATCAAAATCAAAAGTGCTCGTATATCATAACTTGAATCAATAAACAAGATCCGGGTGCGATCACTTTTTTAGCTCAGATTCACTACAGTATCTGAAATAGTCTTAAATTTAAACAATTTGCCTTGGCGTACGACAATATTTGTAAATACTTAGCCGAAGAATACCCATCGGAGTTTTTTCATTGGCTATTGGGTGAAGAACCTAGAGATATTCAGGTACTTAAAACCGAATTGAGTAGTGAACCAATTCAAGCTGATGCTCTGACTGTACTCCAAAGTACTAACCAAATTCTGCACCTAGAATTTCAAACCCTACCCCCATCCGAGCCACCATTACCATTTCGGATGTTGGACTATTGGGTCAGGCTACACCGCAAGTACCGATGTCCCATTGAGCAGGTGGTTATTTTTCTAAAGTCTACGACCTCACAGATGGTATTCAATAACGAATTTAGGGATATTAATACCTGGCATCGTTATAGAATTATTCGTCTGTGGGAGCAAGACCCTCAACCACTGTTGGCCAATCGGGCTCTGTTACCCTTGGCCACTTTAGCTAGGAGTAATCGGCCTAATCTATTGTTAGAGCAAGTGGTTGCTGAAGTCGATAGAATTGAAGAACAAGGTCAACTCCGAACCCTAGCGGCCTGTGTGGATGTACTGGCTGGTTTGCGGTTTGAGAAAGATTTAGTCCGTCGATTGTTATCCGAGGAAATTATGGAAGAATCAGTCACCTATCAAGATATTATCCAAAAGGGACGCCAGCGCGGCAAGCAGGAGGAAGCGGTATTAATAGTGATGCGTCAGCTAACCCTGAGGTTAGGTTTACTTGACCCTGTGCTCCAACAGCGGATTGAGGGATTATCCATTACTCGATTGGAGGAATTGAGTGAAGCGTTGTTGGATTTTAAGACCGCAACGGATTTAGCGGTTTGGTTGGATCAGGAGCAGTAGTGCGTTAACAAATGATGAATTTAGGAAGCTAACTATCAATCATGCCATCTAAAACTCCTTGGGGACACCTTACATACTTACTTAGAGCAACTGGAACAATTAGCGTTAACTTGGAAAGAAAAGTCTCTGACTCAAGAACAAGTGCTGGCCAACTATTCCCAAATCCCTGCTGCTTATAATTCTTATAAGCAGCAGGGATTATACAAAGATAATCTCGAAACAGCTTATAAGCAATTTACCGCTTTGCCAGCTTTGGAATAGCCCACCCCGCAACGCACCACCCAAACAGCAAAATCGCTATGAGAAACGCTATATCATGACTAATCAAGAAGAAGACCCATTGAAAAGCAAGCTAGAGAAAAACTTGCAAGAGTCCCAATGGCTACATAAATTTAAACAACTGAGTCAAGGACTAAGCCAAATTAAGACAGAAATTCCTCTAACTCAACTCTGTAAGCTAGAGTGGGTTACTGCTACTGACAGCTTAATCATTCACTGTCCAAATTCAGAAGTCAGGGATGGATTATGTAAGCTTTCATCCCAGATTGCCCAAATCACTATTGGCGCAAAATGCTTTATTCTTAGACATCCCGACTATCAAGACATTACTATTAAGCCGTAAGCATATGCGCTACGCGCAGGCTACGCCAACAGCCGTCAGCTGTCAGCTGTCAGCCTATAGCAAAGGGAACAGGGAACAGGGAACAGGGAAA
>NZ_JAAHFV010000398.1:0-5578 GCF_010672755.1 Moorena sp. SIO1F2 | reverse complement strand
TCTTTAAGACTTTCAATCCTACTGAATACTATCACTAATAGACATATATTTTACTTAAATTTTAACAATTTTTTCAGTACTATCTCAAAGTATTTAACCGTTTTATGTTATCATAAATATTGCTTAATTATACTAGTATATATCTAATTTTTTAATAATCGAATATATCTTAATATAACGGTAAATTATCTGGGGCTAATATCGCCGGATCAGCTAAACTAATTTAATTTTGCTTACCTCAATTCCAATCACATCAATTCCCTATAGGAATCCTAAATTAATTGTGATAATTTCTGTTCCCTACTCCCTACTCCCTGTTCCCTACTCCCTACTCCCTACTCCCTGCTCCCTACTCCCTACTCCCTACTCCCTACTCCCTTTGTTTTAAAATCTATTAAGATACTATAGCTGTTAATCCGAAGGGATAAATTCAGCCAATTTGATCGACAAAACCTGGACTAGATAACAGAAAAAGACACAAAAGTTACTTATTATGGCAACGTTACATGGCAGTTGGATACCTAGGGAAACTAGTGGTCATCTATTTATTTGGGGAGAAACCTGGCGCACGAAGGCGCAGATATCAACAACTGCCAATGAGATGTCATCTCACCCCTTTGGGATGACTGAGGAAGAATTGACGTCTTTTTTAGAGTCTCGTAGTCTGTCCATTGGTCAATTTTTAGAGGTGTCTGAGAAGGCTCGTTCAGGTAGTCGTAAGCGTGGCGCTCAACATCATCATCGGTGGCAGTCTCAAATTGTTCTCTTACCTACTCAACCATCATCCAAGGGTGAGCCAGGTTATCCAGTGCTGTCTAGCAAACTGTTGTTAGATAGTGCAGAGGATAGTGCAGAGGCTACCCAGTGGGAATTGCAACCATGGCAAGTGCAAGGGGTAAGTCTGGAACCGATGGCAGCGGTAAGATTCCTGCAAGCTTTACCCCTGGGCTCCTTTGAAGGCTCAGACGCTTACCTGGGAGGGGAGTTACGTTTTTGGTCTCAGGTGATGCGCTGGAGCTTGGATCTGCTGAATCGGGGTAAGTTTTTACCAGGACTGTACCGATTGCCTGATGGTAAGGTAAGGGCTTGCTGGCAACCTCTGATTGATAGTACTACCGATCAAGTCCGTCTAGAAACGTATATCAAGCTCATGCCCTCGGCTTGCTGTGCTTATCCACAACAGGTTAGTTCTCCACACTTGACCCTTCAAGCTAGAACCGATTTGGTTAAGGCTCAGGAATTGCTACTGGGATTCTTGAGTAGTGTGGTTAATACACAGGTGCATAATTTTGTCAAGGGTGAGTCGGTGCCAGTAGTAGATTCACCGATGGTGGAATGGTTGCGATCGCTTTCTTCTAATTTGTCTTCTAATTCAGATAATTCAGAAACCCTAGCCCTAGAGTCAACAACCCTAGGTCGATTAGCCGCAGCCCTCTCGACTTGGAACACTCCGGTGCAACAGAATTTAGTGACACCGACGTCTAAGACCTTCAGGCAAAATCTGTTTCGTACTTGTTTTATCCTGAAACCTCCTACCTCTGACCAAGAGAGTTGGTGCTTGGCCTATGGCTTACAAGCGGTTGATGACCCAGACCTGGTGGTGGATGCTGAGACAATCTGGAATTACTCCGGAGAGCGATTGGAGATTAACCAGCGAACCATTGAACAACCTCAGGAAACGTTCCTGAAAGGGTTAGGATTAGCGACTCGACTCTATCCTCCCATTGAACCGAGCTTACACCAACCCCGTCCTGAGTTTTGTGAGCTAACCATAGTAGATGTGTATGAGTTCATTAGGGCGAGTGCATGGCGGTTGCAAAACAATGGCTTGGGTATTGTCTTACCCCCAGGATTGAAACCAGGCACGGGAGCCAAACGCTTGGGGATTAGTCTTGTGGCGGAAGTGCCACCACAAAAGAAGAATCAACGGTTAGGACTCCAAAGCTTACTGAAGTTTAAGTGGCAACTGGCGATTGGAGATAAAACCATCTCGAAGCGGGAGTTTAATCGCTTGATGGCACTGAAATCACCGCTAGTGGAGGTGGATGGGGAATGGATGGCGTTACAACCGTCCGATGTCCGTGCAGCTCAAGAGATGTTTAAGGGTTCGACAGATAACATGACTCTGTCGGTAGAGGATGCTTTGCGGATCACTACTGGTGATAATAATACGTTGGCAAAACTACCAGTAGTGAAGTTTGAAGCATCGGGAGCGTTGCAAGAGTTAATTACTAATTTACAGGGGAATCAATCCCTGGAGCCGATTCCTCAACCAACTAGTTTTCAGGGGCAATTGCGACCCTATCAAGCTAGAGGGATGGGCTGGCTGGCGTTTCTGGAACGTTGGGGTTTGGGGGCTTGTCTGGCGGATGATATGGGCCTTGGTAAGACCGCACAACTGATTGCGTTTCTGTTGCATCTTCAGGAAGAAGGTACCCTCAATGGGCCTTGCTTAGTGGTATGTCCGACGTCTGTGCTAGGAAACTGGGAACGGGAAGTAAGGAAATTTGCGCCATCCCTGAAAACTATTGTCCATCACGGGGATAAACGCTCTAAAGGGAAAACCTTTGCTAAGGCAGTTAAGACTAAGCAGGTGATCATTACTAGTTATTCTTTAGTACATCGGGATGCGACTACCCTGGATGGGGTGGAATGGCAGGGGGTGGTGCTGGATGAAGCTCAGAATATTAAGAATCCTAGCGCTAAGCAATCCCAAGCGGTGAAGCAACTTTCCACTAGCTTTCGGATTGCCTTAACCGGTACTCCCGTCGAAAATCGGTTGTCGGAATTGTGGTCAATTATCGATTTTCTCAATCCTGGGTATTTAGGCGATCGCCAATTCTTCCAACGTCGATTTGCTGTACCCATTGAGAAGTTTGGCGACCGGGATTCCTTGCAGACCATGCGATCGCTAGTGCAACCGTTTATCCTCCGTCGCCTCAAAACCGATAAGTCTATTATTCAAGATTTGCCCGAAAAGCAGGAAATGAATGTTTTTTGTGGTCTTTCCGCAGCCCAAGCTACGGTTTATCAACAGTTGGTGGATGATTCCTTAGCACAAATTGAAGAAGCTGAGGGGATTAAGCGCAAGGGCATGATTTTGACCTTGTTGTTGAGACTCAAGCAATTGTGTAATCATCCCGCACTGTTGGAGAGTAAAGGGAAAAAGACGAAAGGGAAAACAGGAGATAATTCCTTGATGTCTAGCCAGCAGTCGGGTAAGTTACGACGGTTGGAAGAAATGTTAGAAGAAGCGATTTCTGAGGGAGACCGTGGCTTAATTTTTACCCAATTTTCGGAATGGGGGAAATTGCTGAAACCCTATTTAGAGGAAAAATTTGGCAAGGAAGTTTTATTCCTCTATGGCGCAACTCGTAAGAAACAACGGGAGGAAATGATTGATCGCTTCCAGAATGACCCCGATGGTCCATCGATATTTATTCTGTCTCTGAAAGCGGGTGGTACAGGATTGAATTTAACCAGAGCTAATCATGTGTTTCATGTAGACCGCTGGTGGAATCCAGCGGTGGAAAATCAAGCCACTGACCGCGTGTTTCGGATTGGTCAAAAACGCAATGTTCAAGTCCATAAGTTTATCTGTACTGGTACTGTGGAAGAAAAGATTAATGACATTATTGAAAGTAAGAAACAGTTAGCGGAACAAACTGTAGATGCTGGAGAAGATTGGTTGACGGAAATGAATACGGAACAATTGCGGGATTTGGTTTTGCTTGACCGGAGTGCGGTTATTGATGATTAATTTGAGGGAATCGGGAATCGGGAATCGGGAATCGGGAATCGGGAATCGGGAGCGTAGGGTGGGCAAAATTCTCTGATCTAGAATTGTTACAAGCACCAAAGGTTTTTTGCCCACCTGACCAGCCTACTGATCCCCCTAAATCCCCCTTAATAAGGGGGACTTTTTAAGACTTATACTGATACTTTTACCAGAGTGCGTAGGGTGGGCAAAATTCTCTGATCTAGAATTGTTACAAGCACCAAAGGTTTTTTGCCCACCTGACCAGCCTACTGATCCCCCTAAATCCCCCTTAATAAGGGGGACTTTTTAAGACTTATACTGATACTTTTACCAGAGTGCGTAGGGTGGGCAAAATTCTCTGATCTAGAATTGTTACAAGCACCAAAGGTTTTTTGCCCACCTGACCAGCCTACTGATCCCCCTAAATCCCCCTTAATAAGGGGGACTTTTTAAGACTTATACTGATACTTTTACCAGAGTGCGTAGGGTGGGCAAAATTCTATAATCTAGAATTGTTACAAGCACCAAAGGGTTTTTGCCCACCTGACAAGTCTACTGATCCCCCTAAATCCCCCTTAATAAGGGGGACTTTTTAAGACTTATACTGATACTTTTACCAGAGTGCGTAGGGTGGGCAAAATTCTATAATCTAGAATTATTACAAGCACCAAAGGGTTTTTGCCCACCAGCAGTTGGGTAAGATGGGCTGAATTGCTGAATTAAGGAATGAATAGGAGTAGAGTGGGCATCCTGCCAGCCCGAAAATATATTGAAACTGGCAAGATGCCAGTGTCTTGATGCAGTCGCTCATGGGGGAAACCACGCCAGTTGCTCATGGGGGAGACCCCCAAGACCGCACTGGCTCCCCAAGACCGCGCTGCATCGCTTCCACACCTGATGCCCATTCCACACCTGATGCCCCTTCCACCAAGATGCCCGTAAGCTGATAGCTGACAGCTGTTCGCGTAGCGTGCGCGTAGCGCTTAAGCTGACAGCTGATAGCTTACGCTTCATGGTCATTTGCCGCAATAGAAGCGAGGGGCTTGATCGTTTTCAAAATCTGATCAGCTAGGGTTGCTTCGGCTAGTTCAAGCTCATAATGTTGCTGGAGGTTTAACCAAAATTGGGGAGTAGTACCGAAGTATCTGGCTAGCCTCAGGGCTGTATCGGTAGTAATGGTTTTTTGGCCGTTTACGATGGCATTGATCTGTGTTATCGGTACATGGATATCCTCAGCCAGTTGATTCTGGCTGATGCCGAATGGTTTGATAAATTCTTCTAGAAGAATGTCACCGGGAGTAATAGGGGGAAGTTTGGTAGTCATTAGTGATAATCCACAATTTCAACATAAGTATTCAGCTATCAGCTATCAGCTATCAGCTATTAGCTATCAGTTATCAGCTTAAGCGCTACGCGAACAGTTTATCCGCTACTTGAGGTACTATCAGCATTCGGCTGACCGCTGAGCGCTGACACCTGACAGCTTAAAAATAATCAAGTTTTTGCCCACCCTAAAAGCTTCTTCAGTTTTGATAGTATTATTGAGATTATATATCTAACGTTTAATCTAAATTTCAATCCGTTTACCCTGAAACAATTTTTAGTAAATTCGTCAAATGTATAAACTTTAAGAGCTTCTTGTAAACAAGCGATCGTTTAATATTCCGTGCTTTCTGACCTTTGATTCGGTGATATTAAGTAATTAAAAGCCTCAAAGTTATAAACTGTAAGAGCTTCTTGGTAACAAGTGATCGCTTTTTCTATATTCTCTGCTTTCTGACCTTTGATTCGGTTACGGTAAGCAATAGAGAGATTATA
>NZ_JAAHFV010000397.1:0-5604 GCF_010672755.1 Moorena sp. SIO1F2 | reverse complement strand
TCGTAGAAAGAAGATTTTTGTTTCTACTACCTGAGGAGTTGATAAAGCAGGCTATTATTAACCAGCCCGATGTGCTCTGTGGTTAGGGAAGCAAGGCATAGGAAAACGGCAGCCGCTTATGGTAGTTTAGTTTAGACCTTATAGTCATTTGATAGTAATTTGCCAATCTCGCCAATGGCTATTCTTGATCAGGCAACTAATGGGTCGTTTGTGTCATTAATGACGTCAACTACTCTTTTCAAGGTAGGCACTTTTTTCCTAGCTTGGGCAGTTTTGTGGCTGCCCCTAGCTCTCCCTATAGCTATGGTTTTAAAGTGGCGTCCAAATAAGCCTTTAGCACCAGACCAAAAGTTACCACTACTCGCAGCACTTTACCTGATTGCTCCCCTAATTTTATGGGGAGCTTCTCAACTAGAGGGGGTGCCTTTCTCCGATTACGGATTGGAGTGGAAATTAAGCGTTTTAGGCTCTCTAGGATTGGGACTAGGAGTAGGTATTCTCAGCTTAATCATAGTATTTACTGGGCAATTATTACTAGGCTGGGTGAGGTGGAATTCTGAAAATTGGCAGCGTTTGGGACCGATATTACTGCCAGTGATGTTATTAGGGCTGTGGATTGGGCTTACAGAAGAGTTAGTCTTTCGTGGCTTCTTAGTGAATCAACTACAGCCGGATTATTCTATCTGGGTAGGAGCAGCCATCTCTAGTGGGATTTTTGCCCTGTTACACCTAGTTTGGGAACAAAAAGATACTATCCCTCAGTTACCAGGATTATGGCTAATGGGAATGGTATTAGTCCTAGCCCGTTGGGTGGATGGAGGCAGTCTGGGTTTAGCATGGGGACTACATGCTGGTTGGATTTGGGGTTTAACTTGTTTGGACTCAGCTGAGTTAATTGCTTACACAGGCATTGGACCAATTTGGATAACGGGTTTGGGAGGAAAACCGTTAGCTGGGATAGTGGGTCTTCTTTGTTTATTGGAAGTTGGGGCTTTATTATTACTGATGTTGCCGAATCAGCTGGTCAACATTTGATAAAAATTTCACCTGTTTTAAATTGGCTTGAAGCCTGTCAACAAACTCCTATATCCGGCAGGCTGTCTTAAAAGCTAATCACCAAAAAAAATACCGCCAGCTACAAGTTAAACTAGCGATTATCCTTAGGTGCCCTTGACCCATTAAGAATTTAATTCTTAATGGGTCAAGGGCACCTGTGGATTTACTTCATGTTTAATTTCGCGCCTTTCTTTTGGTGCGCGTTACCTTGGCGAGGGAACCTCGCCGGGGTGTTAATCAGAGAAATCGGTCAACCTTACATGGAAGAACCAACTCCCACATAGGCACCATAGAAGAAAAGACCAACCACTACGAGGACACCAGTACCAGCGATAGTGGCAACTATCCATAAAGGAATTCTTCCCCCTCCAGACACAGCTTATACCTCCAATTTTAAATCAAGTTTTTTTTCTTACATGTAGTTAACGATAGAAGGCTTAATAACTAGTAATTTCGTTGAAAAGCCTCCCTCGTGGCTTAGATTTTGCGCAACTCCTATCAGGAGTAATCTTTGCCGGACTTCTTCCTGCTTCCGCGAACGGCAATATTGTAAAGGCTTGTTGAGCTAGCAGCACTTTTCCCTTAACTTAACTACTAGTGACAGGGCTACGAAATAGCGTTCATTCGTAGGTGCCATAACCTAAACAACTTAGGAAAAATGTCTATCGCGGTGCATCTTAGCTAGGAAATTAGCGATTAACCGGAAATTACCAGGGAATTAACTAAGAGTCTTTTCCAGTTTACATCCGAGCCGTCTCCAAGATGGGGATTTAGGCGAATCTGTTAAATCAGTTAATTAAAGAAATAACTGGAAAACAGAATACCAAGCACAAAAATCAGTAATAGACCTAAGTAAAGAGACGTCCGATTGAGTTCAACCGGCTGTCTATTGGGATTGGAATTCCGCTCCATAATTGCTTCTCCTATCGTTGAATAAATTGCATGGCTGCGATCGCGCCTAAGAAAAAGACTGAAGGAACGGCTAGGGTATGAACCGCTAACCATCTAACCGTGAAAATCGGATACGAAACTGGTTGATTGGGATTACTGCTAGTCATGATTGTCTGCCTTTATCTAAAAAACCTTATGGAGCAAATTCTTCAACTTGCTGTTTAGCATTGTCGCGGTCGGAAACGATTGGTAGTTCCATCCGCTCTTGAGTAAAGTATTCATTAGGACGGGGTGTGCCAAACGCATCGTAAGCCAGACCAGTGCTCACAAAAAGCCAACCAGCGATAAATAGGGCTGGGATAGTAACACTGTGAATGACCCAGTAACGAACGCTGGTAATAATGTCACCAAACGGACGTTCTCCAGTTGTACCTGCCATCGTAGATTCCTCCTACCAACAACCGTTTAAAATTCCATAACTATAATAGTTCTAAGTGCCGTTTTTTTCTACATCTTCGATGTTGAAAGATAAAACGAAACTGACTGGCATAGATCATAGGGATTTCCAAGCCCTAAGCTTCCTGGCTAGGCAGCTCATACTTGAGTAAAATCCCTTTCTGACCAATGACAAACCCCTGTTCTGGTGTTACAAAGACAATTTTGTAAAAATTGGAGGGAACATCCCTAAGATCCCGGTCTTTTTGCCAGGTTTCTCCACCATCAAAGCTACAAAGCAAATTACCGCTGCCACCTGCTACCCAAATTTCATTGGGTGTGCGATAGGCTAAGTCAAGTAATCCCAAGCTGTTGGAAAAATCTGGATAAATTGGTTCTTCCCACTCTTCTAGGTTTTCGGCAGTGCTAAATTGTACCTGACCACCCCGGGCCAAAATCCACAGACGACCATCGGGGGTAAACCCCATATTCTGGAGACGCTTGGAACTGTAACGATTATGCTGTAACCAAGCACTCTGACCTGGATCCCAAGTGGAGTAAAAGTTCCCTCTAGCAGACACAGCAACGTAACTACCATCTTCAGAGCGGGAAATATTACGGGTGACTCCGACCGCTTGTGCTACCTGTGCCTTCCAGGTTTTACCAGCATCCTTAGTCTGATAAATTGCGCCAACATCAGTGGTCATCTCTGCTGAGTTGGGTCCGAGAGCCAGGATTCTGTTGGGTGAACCTGGTAACTTTTCACTTAAGAGAATGCGAGACCAAGATTCACCCCCATCATTAGTATGAAGCATGATCGAGGGTTGACCAACAATCCACCCCTCATCACCAGCAAAGCTTACAGAGGAGAAGCGATAATTTTCATCTCCTAGATCCAAGCCTTTCTGTTGCCATGTATTACCCCCATCCTTAGTCTCAAAAATTGTGGCATAGCTACCCACAATCCATCCATGACTAAGATCCCCGGTAAAGCCAAGGTCTTGCATGGTCGCTTCTGTAGGTAAGGAAATAACCGCCCAAGGATTATAGCTTATGGATGAAGGAAATTTGCAGCTGACACAAATTAATGCCACCGCCAGTAATATTAAAATTTGTTTCAGCGTTTTCATCAAATATCTCATTATTTCCAGAACTTCTTGAGTATGGCAGCGTTCTCCGTAGGTTTTCAGACCCCACCAAGGGCGATGGCTTCTAGATCTAAGCTTTGGTGATGCCAGCAGTTGCTCACGTTCACGCATACAAGCCAACTGCCCTGATTTCAGTTCAAACCGTAAAGGCTCAGAAAAAACAAAAAGCCTAATCCTAAAGCGGCAAAAATTAAAAGGTTCTTTTGTGCTGGTGTCATGCGGTTAACACCGAAGCCATAGGTAAGATTCTCCTGAAATCCAGACGGGGCATTAACAGCACCAATATTAATAAACTGAATTTTCGGAGCGCTGCACACTGGACAGCGCCAATCATCTGGCAAATCCTTATATAATGTCCCTCCTGGAACATTGCGATTACTATCTCCCTTGGTCGGATCGTAAACATAGCCACAAGCACGGCATTCATAGCTGCTGGGTGCCTGTTCAGCTAGGGTTTGCTCTGGGGCTCGTTCAGTCATTCCTCTGTAAGCTTAAGCAGCAAATCTTAATAACTATGTTAAAAAATATTATCACACACTAAGTGTCAGATTTTCTTAACTTTCGATTTAAGCTCAGGAGTTTCTCCGAGATGCCTGACCCGATTTTTGATGAACCCTTGAAAGAGTAGGGTCTTCTAGGGAGAGGGAGTACAATCAACTACGAGCAACCTTGAAGTCTATGGTAGTCATTGGCTTTTGAGAACCAACCACTGACCCCTGAGGACCGTTCAAAAGGGCAGACCACCTATAATAAAGTTTGTAAAGAAGTACTAACGCCAGTTTTTACCTGGCACTGACCAATTGTGTTTGTTCTTAGCGGTTACGAGTATCTCTTAGGCTTCATACTAGCTTGCAGCTTAGTTCCCCTACTAGCCCTGTCGGCTTCCAAGCTTTTGCGACCTAGCCATCGGGAGCCAGAGCGGCGCACCACCTATGAATCTGGTATGGAACCAGTGGGGGGTGCTTGGATTCAGTTCAACATTCGTTACTATATGTTCGCCCTGGTGTTCGTGATTTTCGATGTTGAAACTGTATTCCTCTATCCCTGGGCTGTCGCCTTCAATCGCCTGGGATTACTGGCATTTGTGGAAGCCCTAATTTTTATTGCAATTCTTGTGGTTGCTCTGGTTTACGCTTGGCGCAAAGGAGCCTTGGAATGGTCATGAAATCTAATCTTACAAAGGATAGTGCTGCTATAGAACAGCAGCAAACAAACAAAATTCTTAACCCGATTGAGCGAACCCAAGTCACTCAAGACTTATCGGAAAATGTAATCTTAACTACAGTAGACGACCTTTACAACTGGGCGCGGCTTTCCAGCCTCTGGCCGATGTTGTATGGTACCGCTTGTTGCTTCATTGAATTTGCGGCAATGATTGGGTCGCGGTTTGACTTTGACCGTTTTGGTTTGGTTCCTCGTTCTAGCCCCAGACAAGCGGATTTAATTATCACAGCGGGTACCATAACCATGAAAATGGGACCAGCACTGGTTCGTCTTTATGAGCAGATGCCAGAGCCGAAGTACGTGATTGCCATGGGAGCTTGTACTATCACTGGCGGCATGTTTAGCGTTGATTCTCCAACAGCAGTGCGTGGTGTGGATAAATTGATTCCAGTGGATGTCTATATACCTGGGTGTCCCCCTCGTCCAGAAGCAATCATGGATGCTATTGTCAAGCTTCGCAAAAAGGTGGCTAACGAGTCGATTCAGGAGCGTGGTCAGCTCAAGCAAACCCACCGTTACTACAGCACCACTCACAACATGAAAGTGGTACCAGAGATTTTGACCGGTAAGTACCTGCAATCTGACGAGCGCTATACTCCCCCCAAAGAGTTGACCGAGGGGATGGGAATGGCAGTACCACCAGCACTCAAATCCTATCAAAAGCAGGAGGTAGAGCGTGGCTGAAGAGTCAAAACCAGTAGAGCAAACGACAGAAGTCTCTGAGATAGTTGAAGCGGGAAAAGTCTCCGGATGGCTCAAGGAAAACGGTTTTGAGCATGAGTTCATGGAGTTGGATCACCTAGGCGTTGAGGTACTCAAAGTTGAACCAGATGTCTTGCTTCCCATTGCA
>NZ_JAAHFV010000396.1:0-5609 GCF_010672755.1 Moorena sp. SIO1F2 | reverse complement strand
AGTAGGGAGTAGGGAGTAGGGAGTAGGGAATAGGGAATAGGGAATAGGGAGTGTGGGGAGATGGGGAGATGGGGAGATGGGGAGATGGGGAGATGGGGAGAATAATTCCTGTAGGGTGGGCAGTGCATGATTGGTGATTAATTGGCTTGCCATCGGGAAGGTAAGCACTGCCCACCCTACGATTAATATTACTGCATCACTATTCTCTAGTCCCGATTCCCGATTCCCGATTCCCTACTCCCGATTCCCGATTCCCGATTCCCTTAATTAATTGGTAGTTTAGGATTATAAAGTTTTATAACTTATAGCCAATATGGCCAGACTTTTATATTAGCCATGGGGGAAGTTTCTATTAAGACTTAATAGAAATTAATTGGGTATATCGCTATCATGGAAATCTTTGATATAGGTTTCGTCGAGAGGTTAGAAAGTGACAGCTTTGTCTCTGACAGTAGTGATCAGAAAATGCCTGATGTTGTCGGTGGTAAAAGTAGCAGGATTCGTTGGCCTCATAATCACGAACCGCAGCAGGAGCCTATCACAATTGTGAGCATACCCATAGAATTACCGTATTGTCCTCTTTACTTATTTCCTGATGGCACAATTGGGCATAAATGTTTTGATACTCGTCCTTTTTAAGGATAGCGGTAATAATATTCATTTATCTTATTCATAAGGTACACAGGATTTATTCCCTGTTCCCTATTCCCTGTTCCCTAAAATCCACAACTTGTGTACCTCACCTATTTGATTTTTGCTATAGTCACTACACCCAGCCAACCGCATTTTTGATTTGATATACCGCCAGCTCGCGGTCTATATGTTTCTTGGCTTTAACAATAGGACTGTTAGGACTTTTGTACCAGCGCTGGGAGCGGAAACAAAAACCATTGGCTGTTATTACCTCCCAACTATAGCGAGTCCGATCAATCAATAACCAAATTTCATAAGAGTGGTATGTCTGTTGGGGAAATTTAAGAATACCAATTTCTAGCAGAATGCTCATGCGCATCCGCGATCGCTCTATACGTTTGAGTAATTCCAGAAAACACAATGCTGCCCGTTTAGCCGCCTCATGAGTGGGGTAACGGTAGCGATCGCGGGGCTCAAATTTGAAGTCTCGACTACTAAGGCGGAAATGAAACTTGCCTGAAGCATCCTCGACATATATCACACTCCAAGGGGTTTTCGGGTACTTTACACAAAAACCTGGAGCTATTAATTTAACCGCAGTTGCCATCCTTATCCCTTTGCTAAACCGTTGCTGAGAGGATCTTAACCAAATTTTTATCGATCACCAACGGAGGGTTTTGGTCAATGAGCCTGACCGAAGGTCATTACCCATTACCGATTACCCATCATTCTCAATCATGCCACAATTGAGCCACGCCCTTTTATATCATGTCAGGATAATTACCCTTAATAAAAATCTCCCCACCTCCCCATCTCCCCACCTCCCCATCTCCCCATCTCCCCATCTCCCCATCTCCCCACACCTCCCACCCTTTCCTTAATTATGGGTATTCAACCAGACTTGATATTAGGCATGTGAGAGATCAATATCATCCTGGCCGTAGGCTTGCCAAGCCAAGTCTACTAAGCCATCAACAATAGCAGCCGCCACTACCGCAGAACCCTTACGACCATCAATCCGAATGTGGGGAATTAAAGAATCCCTCAACCGAGATTTAGCCACATCCACCTCTACAAATCCCGCAGGTACCCCAATCACCAAGGCTGGTCGAATTTCCTCTGCTTCAATCAACTCCACCAATACTGTCAAAGCTGTCTGAGCTTGACCAATCACAAAAATTCCTTCTGGATAGCGTCTAGCTAAGGTTTGCATCCCCCAGGCTGCCTTAGTCTTTTGTTTTTGGGGACGAGTGAGGGTTTCCATGCTGCAATACACCGGATTAGCAAAGGTATCTTGAATGTGGGGAGTGATCCCTACTTGTACCATTGGCACATCCACTACAATTGTGCTACGAGCAGCTAGAGCTGCTGCTCCTGCTTGTAATGCCCGCTCAGAAAAATGAATCAGAGACTTATACTCAAAGTCGGCTGTGGCATAAATCACCCGCCGCACAATCTCGTATTCTGCTGGTGAAAAGACATGCTCGCCTATTTCACGGTCAATAATTGCCAGACTTTGGGCATCAGTTATATGCCATTCCATGAGGACTCTTCAGACAAACTGGTTGTGATTATTTTGACATTATTATGCTTGCTCTAGTGGTTTTCATATTAGGGAATAGGGAATAGGGAATAGGGAATAGGGAATAGGGAATAGGCAAGAGGCAAGCTAGCAATAGGCAAGCTAGCAACAGGCAATAGGCAAGCTAGCAACAGGCAACAGGGAAAACTGATCTGACTCCCCATCTCCCCATCTCCCCATCTCCCCATCTCCCCATCTCCCCATCTCCCACACTCCCCATCTCCCCATCTCCCCCACACTCCCCACACTCCCGACTCCCGACTCCCTACTCCCTACTCCCTACTCCCTACTCCCTACTCCCTACTCCCTGTAACTAAAAATTAAGAATAATTGCAATTTGATTCAGATTCTCTTATATCCCTAATCGATATGTTTAGCTTGGCAAGAGGATTTGGGGAATTAGATACCAGGGAAAGAACACTTATCCCTAAGGATAGTCATTACCTCGGACTTCTGAGAAAATCTAAATCACGAGAGGTCTTAAGGCTGTTCGCGTAGCGTGGCCAAAGGCCAAGGCTGTTCGCGTAGCGTGGCCAAAGGCCAAGGCTGAAACTCTCTTGGTTGCTGAGTAACAAATCCATAAAATTGTTACATTTTTGATGATTGATGATTGATTTTTGATGCTTAATGCTTAATTTTTGATGATTGATGCTTGATGTTTGATACTTGATACTTGATACTTAATCTTTTAACAAGGGAGAATAGGATATGAAATTGGCTTACTGGATGTATGCAGGTCCTGCCCACATTGGCACACTGCGCGTTGCGAGTTCTTTTAAGAATGTCCATGCTATTATGCATGCCCCCCTAGGGGATGACTACTTCAACGTGATGCGCTCCATGCTAGAGCGAGAGCGGGACTACACTCCGGTAACTGCTAGTATTGTTGACCGGAACGTGCTAGCACGGGGTTCTCAGGAAAAAGTAGTGGACAACATCACCCGCAAGGATCAGGAGGTAAACCCTGATCTGATTGTGCTAACTCCCACCTGCACCTCCAGTATCCTACAAGAAGACCTGGAGAACTTCGTAAACCGGGCTCAGATGGATGCCAAGGCTGATGTGATGTTGGCAGATGTGAACCACTACCGGGTCAATGAATTACAAGCGGCTGACCGCACCCTAGATCAAATTGTTCAGTTCTACCTCAACAAAGCCCGCAAGAAGGGTGAGCTCCCAGAGGGCAAAACTGCAAAACCCTCGGTGAACATCATTGGTATTTCTACCCTTGGCTTCCACAATCAACACGATTGTACTGAACTGAAGCGGTTGATGGCTGATTTGGGCATTGAAGTTAACGAAGTCCTCCCAGAGGGAGCGTCTGTCCACAATCTGAAAAATTTACCTCGGGCTTGGTTTAACCTGTTGCCTTATCGGGAAATTGGCTTGATGAGTGCCCGTTACCTGGAAGAAGAGTTCTCGATGCCCTATGTCGATATTGCTCCTCTGGGTGTGGTGGAAACTGCTCGTTGTATCCGTAAGATTCAGGAAATCCTCAATGGTCAAGGTGCTAATGTCGATTACGAAGAGTACATCGACAACCAAACCCTGTACGTTTCTCAAGCTGCCTGGTTCTCTCGCTCCATCGACTGCCAAAACTTGACCGGTAAGAAGGCTGTGGTTTTCGGAGATAATACCCACGCTGCCGCTATGACCAAGATTCTGGCACGGGAAATGGGTATTCATGTGGTGCTGGCTGGTACCTACTGTAAGTATGATGCGGATTGGTTCAAGGAGCAGGTGAGCGAATACTGTGATGAGATCCTGATCAGTGATGATAATGGTGCGATTGGGGATGCGATCGCACGAATTGAACCTGCTGCGATTTTCGGTACCCAAATGGAACGGCACGTTGGTAAGCGATTGAACATTCCTTGTGGTGTGATTGCTGCTCCCATTCATATCCAAAACTTCCCCATCGGTTATCGTCCCTTCATGGGTTACGAAGGTACTAACCAAATTGCTGATTTGGTCTACAATTCCTTTACCTTGGGTATGGAAGACCACTTGTTGGAAATCTTTGGTGGTCATGATACCAAGGAAGTGATTACCAAGGGGATCTCTGCTGATTCTGACCTGAACTGGAGTAAGGACGCTAAAGCAGAACTGAATAAGGTGCCTGGTTTTGTTCGGGGTAAAGTAAAGCGCAATACTGAGAAGTTTGCTCGTGAGCGTGGCTTTAGTGAAATCACTCTTGAAGTGATGTATGCCGCTAAGGAAGCTGTAGGGGCTTGAGCTTAATACAGATTTAACCTGTATCAGGGGAGGTGGGGAGATAGGGAGATAGGGAGATAGGGAGATGGGGAGATGGGGAGATTGGGAATCAGATCAGTTTTCCCGATTCCCGATTCCCGATTCCCGATTCCCGACTCCCAATTCCCAATTCCCGATTCCCGATTCCCGATTCCCGATTCCCGATTCCCGACTCCCGACTCCCGACTCCCGACTCCCGATTCTTTTTACCTTTTTCAAAGTCTGTGACTCTATCGACGAAGATTGCTGTGATTGCTCCGAAAAAATTTAATTATTATTTACAAAAAATCTGAATAGCTAGACCCGCCTATGGCTTCTGGTGGGTATGGATGATTTTGCCCAGCCATGGTCTATGGTGAGCAACGTTAACGGGTGGATCTCATTAAAGCTGTTTGAGCCGCTGGTGCGTTACGGGACGGGCTGTCCCAACAAGGCGTGAAGAGGCAGAAAATGAGGGCGAGCCCGTCCCTAACGCACCCTACGCAACATTTACAACAGTAGTACCCCCGCTTCATTCACCCTGGTGATTTAATAGTTTTGTTTATTGTAATAGTTTTTAATAAAGTTATTTATAAAAATAGTTATTTAAATATTAAATTTAATAAATAAGATTTAAATTGCTTGAGATAATTGCTTAAACTAAAAAAAATCGATTTAAGCTAATTTAAAGGCTAGATCGATCAAAAAAACCCTGTATTTTCTAGTGCAGTTGGTGAATAATGCAATAAGCGCCGAAGCGATGCAGAGGTGCGACCCGTGGCGAATTTAATTCGCCAACGGAAAGCGCACCTAAGCGGTCTTGGGGGTTTCCCCCATGAGCGACTGCATCAAGACAAGCCAAGCAATCTATCGCTGGCTTTAGGGTCCCTCGCTTAACTAGTGCCTGAGATAAATCAAGCAAGCATAATTTTGGCAATTATGCTTTCGGCTGGCTTAGGGGCAAAGACAAAAGAAGAATTTTTATCTGAAACAGGAGATAACTAAAGGTGAAACTTTCAGTTTATGGAAAAGGTGGTATCGGTAAGTCCACAACTAGCTGTAATATCTCAGTTGCCCTAGCTAAGCGGGGTCGAAAGGTGCTGCAAATTGGCTGTGACCCGAAGCATGACAGCACATTCACTCTGACTGGTTTTCTGATCCA
>NZ_JAAHFV010000395.1:0-5619 GCF_010672755.1 Moorena sp. SIO1F2 | reverse complement strand
AAGAATTTTTAAACCTTCAGCCAAAGCTCGTCACTATGAGCAAAATTGATCCCTTGAAATTGAGCAAAATTGGGCAACAGTGGCACAGGAATTCCATATCTCCGTAACCCCCTTAGGAAAACATGATGATTATCTGGTGCGCATCGAACGAGTGGCACCGGGAGTCTCATTGGCAGAAGAACAAGTCAGTTGGCCGGTAGAAGAATGGTTAACCCAGGCCAAGCAACTGATGAATGACCCCCTATTT
Source organism: Moorena sp. SIO1F2 (assembly GCF_010672755.1). Taxonomy (NCBI): domain Bacteria; kingdom Bacillati; phylum Cyanobacteriota; class Cyanophyceae; order Coleofasciculales; family Coleofasciculaceae; genus Moorena; species Moorena sp. SIO1F2. The sequence goes on along the minus strand of NZ_JAAHFV010000395.1, from coordinate 5,372 downwards.
AGTGTCCTGCAGGGTAGGGCAGCTGGGGTGGATGGCAGTTTTGCCATGCCATCTTGGGGAGAACCGTACTCTCAATCCTCTTTAAACTTAGTTGCCTTGGGTCAGGAGCTATACAATGCCCTATTTAAAGGAAGCTTGCGCGATAGCTGGATGATGGCGCAAGCGATCGCTCAAAATCAACGGTCGGTTTTGCGGCTGCGTCTGGGATTGAAAGGTACAGAATTACCCCGCCTACCTTGGGAAGTCCTCCATGCTGGGGATCGTCCCCTAGCTACAGGAACTGATGTGGCTTTCTCCCGCTACCAGATGACCAAAGGCTTGATTAGACCAGTTCCGAAGCCTTTGTCTCCACCGAATCAACCTCTGAAAATTTTGATGGTGATCGCCGGTCCAAGTGATCAAGAAAGTTTAGAACTCTTACAAGAAGCATCTCACCTCAAAGAAGAACTCCGCCATCGTTCACCCAATGGACCCCCAGCGATTCATCTGACCATTCTGGAACAGCCAGGACGGGAACAGTTAACCCAAGCCCTGGAACAAGGAAAATATCAAGTCTTCCACTATGCTGGTCACTCTAACCTAGGGGAATCAGGTGGTGATGTTTACCTGGTTAGTAAAAAAACTGGTTTGACAGAGACCGTAAGGGGTGATGATCTAGCGGGATTGTTAGTTAATAATGGTGTCCAGCTGGCTGTATTCAACTCCTGTCGTGGTGCTCATACAGCTGTTTCAGATAGCCAGGAAAACGGTAACGATCAAAATCTCGCCCAAGCACTGGTTAAGCGGGGTATTCCTGGGGTTCTAGCCATGGCAGAGCGCATCCCCGATGAGGTAGCCCTGACCCTAACCAGACTATTATACCGTAACATCAACCAGGGTTATCCCATTGACCTAAGCCTCTCGCGAGCTAGACAAGGACTGATTTCTGCTTATGGCTCGAACCAGCTTTATTGGGCATTACCTGTTCTCTATCTGCATCCGGAATTTGATGGTTTCCTGACCAATGATGACCAGAGTTATGACCGAACTCAAATATTTACCCTGCCCGATCCTGATGAGACCTCTGTCGGGTTAGACCCAGAAGAGGGGTTTTTTACGCCACCAACAGAATCTGATCATACCACATTCTCAGAATTTGAGGAAGAGTCAGCTCTTGTCTCTAGGGGAGAAGCTGAGTATGACCATGAAAGTATCACTGGTGTACCACAGGGTTTAGAATCCCATGAACTAGAAGCAGACGATCCCGCTGCTTTCATTAAGGGATTGCTGGATCAGCTGAATACAGAGGCTCAGGGTGGGGAATCAAAAATAGCAGCATCGAATTTAGAGGGGTTATCCGAAAACCCTTACTCAGACACTGCTCAGAAGAACTTACCAGTCCATACCCCAAGCCAACTCCCTGCTCCTAGGAAAGCTTCAGCCGCAACCCTGACAGCGGCTTTGTCTAGCGATGGTTCAACCCAATTAGCTCCAAAGCCTGAGGATACTACGGCAGAAGTTGAGGCTAAAAAGGTCACTAATCCTAAACAGAAGGGTTCAAGGTTACCAGGTTCACCATTGTGGATCGGACTAGGAGCAACGGGAACTCTTGCCTTAGTACTTTTGGGCGTTTGGTTTTTCCAGAACCCTCCTGGTTCTGAGGTAGGGACACAATTACCACCAGGTTCGGAGACACCTGGTGATTACCCAACTTTGACAAATGCTAAAACCAACATCGTCACAGCGATCGCAATTGAAGCATTCAGTAAGGGTAATATTATTCGAGGAACCGAAGCTGTAACGGCATTGCTAGACCGGGGTGCATTACCCGATGCTTCTGCTGCCCTTCAGGAAGTTCCCTCAGAACAATTGAATCAGTCAATGGTGAGTTTCTTAAGAGGTCGTCTGGCATGGCAGTCGATCCAGACCCGCTCCGATGAATACAGTCTTGATGATGTCAGACGTTATTGGCAAAGAGCAGTCAAACAAGAACCTGACTCTTGGACTTACCGTAATGCCCTAGGGTTTGCCTATTACGCTGAAGGCAAATACGAGCGAGCTAACCAAGCTTGGTATGATGCACTGTACAGGAGTAGCAACAATAAATCTACAACAGTTGGATCTGGAAAATCCAGCAATTCCCAAAAATTGAATACCTATGCTGGCTTAGCGCTAGGGTCGTGGAAATCGGCTCAAGAACAAAACGGAGCTAAGCGGGCGAGTTTGTCCCAACAATCCCTCAAGCTACGGCAACATGTGCTCACCAACGATCCGATTAACTTCCAACCTGATGCCTTGAGCAAGAACTGGCTTTGGTCACAGCAAGCGATTAAAGATTGGCAATCCCTGTTAGAGGTTAGAACTTCTAACAATTGACGGGTTTTGCGTCAACCGTCAAGAGTGAACAAAGGGCAAATTAAGGGCAAATTAAATCACCACTAGCCTCGGCTGATTACTGATCCCGCATCAAGGAAGACAGAGAGCGGCGCTTACGCATATCCATCATGTTGGCAAGAGTCTCGTCTTGAGCATTGGTCTGATCAGTAGGCTCTGGTGGCAAAACCGTTACCTCGGTCTGTTGGTCATCGCTACTGTTTTGTGATGGTGGTAATAATGGTACTGATTTGACTGGTTGTTGTTTGCGAGTCGCCTTACGGCGTCTAGAATTACGGCGTCGCCTTCTACTGCTGACACTAGATGTTATCGGTCTTTTCGGTTTCGTTTTCCGGCTTGAAAATTTTAGAGCCTGAGTAAGCAATAAGCAACCGCTGGCGCAGCCTATAGCAACAACACCAAACAAAGACAGTGGCACAGCCTCTTTTGCCGCTGATGCCCGCAGTTGGGCCAGAGCTGGTTGTGGATTATTGGCTTCTTCTTCAATCGGTCCAGGATCAATCAGACCCATAGTTGCTATGCTACCGGCTAAGACCATAACAACCCAAAGCCCAACCCAAACAGCAATCTGATGATTGTATATTAGCGTTTGGATGGACTGGAAATAATCTTGCTTTTGAGCCTGATGACCAGATGGTTTAGACATCGACGCTCACGATTAGTTAAAAAACACGCTGACGGCATTTTAGCATGGCTAGTCAGTTCGACCAATGTCTTTAAGGAGGTTATTGGTGACACTACAGCGTAAATCCCAGTTTCAAGAGTATTTAACCCCTGAGAGTACTAATGAGACTACTACTGAGATCTCGACTCAAAATCCTACAGATTATGGTGTTAAGTTGATAGACTCATCCTGTTCTCCAATCCCTAAGCATAACCAAAACCATAACCAAGATCACAAGACCTCTCAATCTTGGACAATTGAGAAAAGTGAGGAGCTTTATCAGATCCAAGGCTGGGGAGAACCCTACTTTGCCATTAACACTGCTGGTCATATCATGGTGTCCCCTAAAGGCAATGGGGGCGGCTCGTTGGATTTGTTGGAACTGGTAGAATCCCTGAAGCAGCGCAACTTGGGACTACCATTACTAATCCATTTTTCAGATATTTTGGCAGACCAGATAGAGCAATTAAACGCCTGTTTTGCCCAAGCCATTAGTCGCTACAAATACCCTGGTCGTTACCAGGGAGTGTTTCCAGTTAAATGCAACCAGCATCGACATGTGGTAGAGGATGTCGTGTATTTTGGTCAACCTTATCAATTTGGTTTAGAAGTCGGTTCTAAACCTGAATTGATGATTGCTCTAGCAACATTGCTCACTCCGGATTCCCTAATTATTTGTAACGGCTACAAAGACCGGGAATATCTTGAAACTGCGCTTTTAGCTAGGCGATTGGGACATAATCCGATAATTGTCCTAGAACAGCTAGAGGAAGTGCAGCTAATCATTGAGGTGGCGGCTTCGTTAGGAAGCATCACACCAGTGCTGGGGGTGCGAGCCAAACTGAGTACACAAAGCATGGGTCGTTGGGGAAACTCTGTAGGAGATAAAGCTAAATTTGGTCTGAAAATTCCAGAAATACTCCAAGCCATTGACCAGCTACGGGAGGCTGGGATGCTTGAGTCATTGCAGCTGTTGCACTTCCACATCGGCTCTCAAATCTCTGCCATTAGCGTAATTAAAGATGCTATTCGCGAAGCCAGCCAAATTTATGCTGAGCTGAAGGGATTAGGGGTGAATATGCAGTATCTAGATGTAGGTGGTGGCTTGGCAGTGGATTACGATGGCTCGAAAACGAACTTCCATGCCTCCAAAAACTACAACATGCAGAACTATGCTAATGACATTGTGGCTGCGGTGAAGGATGCTTGTGAGGAACATCAAATTCCAGCACCAACACTGATTAGTGAAAGTGGTCGTGCGATCGCATCCCATCAATCAGTCCTGATCTTTGATGTTTTGAGTACCAGTGATGTCGAATCTCAATCCCCTCCACTGACAACGGAACAAGACCATCTAATTATTCGGAATCTTTGGGAAACTTACTGTACTATCGACCTTGAGAACTACCAGGAAGCCTATCATGATGCCATCGAGCTTAACCAAGAAGCAAAAAGCCTGTTTAGTTTAGGCTATCTGAGCATTACTCAGCGGGCTAAAGCCGAGCAGCTTTATTGGGCGTGCTGTCAGAAGATTCGGGAAATTATCAGGACACAAGACTATGTTCCCGATGATCTAGCAGACCTGGAAACGATCATGGCATCAATTTACTATGTCAACCTATCAGTCTTCCAATCAGTGCCAGATTGCTGGGGAATTAACCAGCTATTTCCGATTATGCCCATTCATCGGTTGGATGAAGAACCAACCCAAAGGGCTATCCTGGCTGACCTTACCTGCGATAGTGATGGTAAGATTGACCAATTTATTGACCTGCGGGATGTTAAATCGTTGCTGGAACTACATCCTTTGCGCAAAGCCGAGGAGCCAGAGAGAATTTCCAATTCCAAATCCCAAATCCCAAATCCCAAATCCAAAGAACCCTACTATTTGGGTTTCTTCCTAGTCGGTGCCTACCAAGAGATTATGGGGAATTTACACAATCTTTTTGGTGATAGTAACGCAGTTCACATCAAATTAAGCCCCAGAGGGTATGAAATTGAACACTTGGTTAAGGGAGATACAATCACGGAAGTTTTGGGTTATGTGCAGTATGATGCTGAAGATTTGGTGGAAGGTATGCGCCGCCTCACAGAACAGGCGTTGCAACAGAACCGAATTACTTTGGCAGAATCTCAACGGCTGCTGCAAAATTATGAGCGGAGTTTGAGGAGTTATACCTATTTGAGTTGCTAAGCTCAGGAGTTACCCAGTAACTCGAATTGTTGGGTTTCCTACAACTTATAGGGTTTGGTGCTCAGTTTTCGGTAAGTTCTGCTGAAGAAAAGCATTTCATTGTACTCCCTACAGCCAAAGTGATGGATATATGATTGATGA
>NZ_JAAHFV010000394.1:0-5632 GCF_010672755.1 Moorena sp. SIO1F2 | reverse complement strand
GCTATTTAACGACGTTCAATTCTGTATTATAACCAATAATTATGAATTCTTATCCTGACTCCTGACTACTGTCTCATGGATTGGAGTCAAAACTTCTGAATTTCTGTCATCGAACTCAGGTTAAGATCATATTCATCACACCAATACCGCCAACTAGTAGGGAAATACCAGCAATCGCTGACAACATAAGCGCTGCCAACATAAGCCTCAATGCTGCTGTGAAGGTATTGACAATTTCCAAGACATCTTTCTGGCTCTGGACACCAAAATTATCTTAACCATTAATTTTGTGCCTAAGCCGCAATAGATTTTCAATCGCTCACCAACCGATTGTTCTACTTCAGGTCTAGTTCCGAAATAAATTGCCCCTTGGCTACCTCAAAGCTACGAACTCAAAGAAACTCCCGAGTAGTTCCCATAAGCTGGGAATTACTATTTCGGTTACGGTAGGTGATTAACTGCCGATTGTTAATTTCGGGAGTCACTTCAGTAATAGTCCGGACTTGGTTAGCGATCGCTTTAGCATCTCCCCAAACTAACGTCTTAGTTGACACTCCCCGTCTATGGGCGAGCAGGGAGTGTCAACTAAGACATTATTTTGTTGGGAAAGGGGTTGCTATGGGACGTCGCTCAATGACTTGGTCGATTAAACCATAGTCCTTAGCCTCAGTCGCTGACATAAAGAAATCCCGCTCGGTATCCTCCTGAATCCTTTCCAGTGGCTGACCGGTATGTTCTGCTAAATACTTGTTTAGCTGCTGCTTGTGGTAGAGGATTTCTTTTGCTTGGATTTCTATATCGCTTGCCTGTCCCTGTGCTCCACCCAGTGGCTGATGAATCATAATCCGGGAGTGGGGCAAGCTCATGCGTTTACCCTTAGCACCAGCACTGAGTAAGAAAGCCCCCATACTAGCTGCTAGTCCAACACAGATAGTGCTAACGTCCGGAGCAACTTGATTCATCGTATCGAAAATGCCCATGCCCGCAGTCACTGAACCACCGGGAGAGTTGATGTACAGGTAAATATCTTTTTCCTGGTCATCGGCTTCTAGAAAGAGTAATTGGGCAACCACTAAGTTAGCTAAGTCAGAATCAATCTGTTGTCCGAGGAATACAATGCGCTCTCGCAACAAACGAGAGTAAATGTCAAAGGCACGTTCGCCACGACCTGATTGCTCGATAACTGTAGGAATCATAAAAAATAAGCGTGAAATTTGTAAACCCCGTGTATGGGCAACTGGGGAGAAAAAACGAACACAAAGGGCGGTTAAAACCCCCTTGGATGAATGTGGGGAGAACAGATGCAGTTCATACCCGTTCCTGTTAACAGCCTTCATAGCCTATCGAAGCAGAACCTCATGTTTGCCTCGCGGCTTGTTATCGGTCGGTAATATCCTGTCAGAATGTAGAATTTAGAATTTAGAATTTAGAATTTAAAATTCTTCATTCTTCTGATGGCACTGTCTTACCCCTAGTAGGACTGTTTAACGATCTAGTTAATCAGCTTCGGACTGGCATCCCATCCTAAGGTAGGAACTTTAACCCTTGCCGATAACCTAGACTTCCCATAACCTAGACTTCGCAGGTCTTAGGCTGGTCAGCTATCTTGAATGACTAGGCGAGGGAGTCCTCTCTAGGCAAGAGTAGGGTACTGACCCCAGGTGGGTGCTATATTGGTTTTTCTTTACATTGTAGCGACTAGCAAACTCTTGCTTTGGTTCTAATCTCGGCTACCCCCAATCTATTAAATTACACAGAATGACTTAGGAGCAACCCTTTGCACTGTGCCACTCACTTAGGCGGAACATATAACTTGGCACTTATATGGTTGCTTAAATAAACTGGTAGAGTTAATTACCTTCACGGGTGTATCAATTTTAGAAAGTTCGTATCTCAGTCAAGTAGCATCGTTCTCTTGATGCAAAGCGCGAGTGGGGGAAACCCCCGCATGAAGGCGCTGCATCGTTTTCGATGGTTTCAGCAATACTATATATTAGGAATGAGGAGTGTGGCTCGTGTTTAAAAAAGTTTTTCAGGCACTTACTATCACAATATTGCTCAACTTACTAGTCTATATTAGTCCACCAGATCCTGAACAGTCTGATGCTGTACCGCCGTCACGGTCAACCCCAAAAGTGTTATTAAGTTCACGGTAGCACCACTAAACATGATTGATTAGTCGTTAGTCATTAAACCTTCGAGGTCTTAATTAGTTCCATATATAGATGGAACTAAGCAACTTGTGGACTAATGACTCAATCATCCAAGGACAATCGGAGTGATCGAATAACTAAAGGGCTAGGAAAACCCAATATAACTAAGGCATTGTGAATCCCATATAACTTCAATAGCAATGGCGGTGAGTCCTCAATTTGTCTTATCATGCCAGATGTCAAATCCCACACCCACCCCTTGCCAAGCCATGAAATTTAGTCTTTTAATAGAACACCTGGGTAATACAGCGTCTTTGTGCCATAGCCTGAATAGCGATACAGAGCTTAACCCTGAAATTACCGGAGTTGCTCCCATCGATACAGCCACCCCAGGCACTCTCAGTTATATTGAAGGACCATTATTTGCCCACATGGTGGACAAAACCCAGGCGAGTGCCTTAATTTTGTCCCTGGATGAAGCATTACAGGCAAAAGCGACAGAAAGAGGTATTGCTTGGGTAGGGACATCTGAACCGAGATTACTATTTGCTCATGCGATCGCATGTTTCTATCAACCTTTTCAACCAGAACCAGTCATCCACCCCAGTGCAGTGATTGACCCAGATGCTCAGTTAGGAAATGATGTCTATATTGGACCTTTCGTCGTAATTTTAGCAGGGGTAAAGATTGGCAATCAGGTCTGTATCCATCCTAATGTAGTACTATATCCTGAAGTAGAAATAGGCGATCGCACTGTCTTACATGCCAACTGCACTATTCATGAACGGAGCCACATTGGTAACGATTGTGTAATTCATAGTGGTGCAGTCATTGGTGCTGAAGGGTTTGGCTTTGTGCCAACCCCCCAAGGGTGGTATAAAATGCAACAGTCTGGCTACACGGTCTTAGAAGATGGGGTGGAAGTTGGCTGTAACAGCACTATTGACCGTCCAGCGGTTGGGGAAACCCGCATTGGACGCAACACTAAATTAGATAATTTGGTACATGTTGGTCACGGCTCCGAGGTCGGACAAAACTGTGCCTTGGCAGCCCAAGTCGGATTATCTGGAGGAGTGAAAGTGGGTAATCAAGTGCTGCTGGCAGGTCAGGTAGGAATTGCGAATCAAGTGAATGTTGGGGATGGAGCAATTGTGACCGCTAAATCCGGAATCCACAAAGATGTAGAACCCGGAAGTGTAGTGTCTGGCTATCCTGCTATTTCCAACAAACTCTGGCTAAAAATATCTGCCATCTACAATCGGCTTCCAGAAATGTATAAAATCTTGAAGCAACTTCAACGAAACCTCAAATAGAAAAAATAAATAACAAAAGTAAAAAAACTGACTAATCTTTGCTGTGCCTTTTGCTCTGATTTCAGAACAGTAAGTAATTAAGCTTACTTGAACAGACCCCTTTCCAAAATCTTCATATTTGAGATTAGCTTATGGAAAGATAAAAACCTGAATTTGTCAAGGTTATAGTTAATCGTTTCTTCTTGGAAACTTAATGAATAAATATCCAAATATAAATAGTTGGTAAAGATTACCTAGATACATTGACTTTTAATGAAACAACCGTGTAAAAATTTACACAATACGTTGATGATTCATTAGACGATCATCAAACTGATCAGATTAATCAGGGTGTTAATACGGTTGGTGCTCATGTCAAAAGTTAAGATTGCCTCTGATTTTTCTGGAATCATCGTCGTTTCAACTTTTAGCGTTCTAGAAAAATTAATTTTATGTCCACGTCTCAAATGCCAAAACAGTCCACCTTGAGAAAAGAAATTAACTATCTGGTTGATTCGTCTAGTTTTTCTAGTGCTGAGCAACCAGTTAAACTAGTTAATGGTGGCTTTGAAGAAGGACTCAAAGGGTGGCAAAAGCTAGGACCAGGTGGGATCAAAAGAGCTAGTTTTGGCATTACTCCAACAGATGGAGAAAAGCAGCTTTTACTAAGAACTAGCAATAAGGAAGTCACCAGAACAGGCCAGCCAAAAGCCCCATCAGCCTCTAAACTAGAGGAGTTTTTATACCTGTCCACAGGAACTCTCGATTGTATTGCCCAGAAAATTTTAGACACCGTTGGCATATGTGGTACTTCTAGCAAGGTAGTCAGAGGTGCTGCTATCCAACAAATTATTACCCCTGGTCTTGGTGATAGCTTAACCTTTGATTGGAATTTTCTCACCAATGAAGACGTGGGAGATCAGGCTATTGTTGCCGACTTCGCTTTCGTTTGCCTTAGTTCTCCCAAGTCCCAAATTGTCTATGAACTAGCTAACCCAATCCTAGGGGTCTTTAGTCAAGCACCGAACAACTTTTACAACCAAACCGGATTTAAAGCATTTACTCATACCTTCACTACTGCTGGAACCTACAGCCTAGGCTTTGGTGTTGTGAATGAATTGAGTAATCAAACTCAGTCTGGACTCATCATTGACAATGTTCAGCTAACCAGCCCTACTGTTGATGATCCGGCTTCAGTACTCAGCCTACTTTCAGTAGCCTCCTTTAAGGAAGCTTAAATAGGACTTAGGCACTCAAGCTATATGTAGAGCTATATCTAGAAATGAGTTGATTTGGTTAAACTCTATCTATAGATATTAGACCAGAGATATTAGACGAGAGATTAGACCTGATCAATGCATAAATCTTGTTAAAGCTTAATCCTTAGTAGCAAATCAACCCACCAAGGAGTAGAAATTAACTCATCCAGGCTAGCCAGTACTTCGGTGCTATGAATTGCTGGTCTTACACCAAGGAATATTTTCCGTAGAATTCCTTCTGGATCAATGATATAGGTATGGCGTAGGGACATAATACCTAACCAAGAACCATAAGCCTTGCTGACAGAGCCATCGGTGTCAGCTAAAAGTGGGAACTGTAAACCCTCTGAGTCACAAAACTCGGCGTGAGAATCGACATCATCCACGCTCACCCCTAGGATCTGCACATTTCTCTTTATGTATTTGGGCAAATCTTGCTGAAATCGCTGAGCTTCCAAGGTGCAACCACTAGTAAAGTCTTTGGGATAGAAATAAAGTACAACCCAATGACCTTGATAATCCGAGAGGGACACCTGACCCTTACCAGTATTAGTTGGTAGGGTGAACTCGGGTGCGGGTTTATTGAGAGGAAGTTGTTTGCCACCGAGAGCATGGGCAGGGTTGGGAAAATTTATCCAAGCTAGCAAAACGATCAAGCTAGCCAACAGACTGCTGAGAAATGCGCGACGAGAGATCATGATGAAAACAGGAAATTATGCTTCACATAAGTTTACATCATTGATGAACTAAGACTTTATAAACAATTCATCCCGGTTGGCTATGCAGATAATTGACATTTAGCCAATAATTTGTTACATTTATTAATATAAACGGGCTACACAGAGTAAATTAGCGGAGCAAAGAACCATGTCCAATCAAGAGTCTAACGAAGCCAAGTTCGGTTTCACCCCTAAAGCAGAAAACTTAA
>NZ_JAAHFV010000393.1:0-5642 GCF_010672755.1 Moorena sp. SIO1F2 | reverse complement strand
GAATCGGGAATCGGGAATCGGGAATCGGGAATCGGGAATCGGGAATCGGGAATCGGGAATCGGGAATCGGGAATCGGGAATCGGGAATCGGGAATCGGGAATCGGGAATCGGGAATCGGGAATAGTAGACAATAATTATCACAATTTATTTAGAATTTATATCTAGTCATTACTCTTGAAATAATTAATCATGACTTATAGCAATTTGTAGATATTTTAATTATAAAAATGAATGGAATAAAAAAGATTAATTAAATTTTGAAATTGGCAATAATAAATAACTTAGGTTGAATGCTAAATACTCTATTCCCTGTTACCTGTTCCCTGTTACCTGTTCCCTAAAAACCTAGAAATACGTACTTAATAAAGTCGCCAACCGCTATATGAACAATGAACCTATTTTTAAAGTGCGTGACGTGACTAAAACCTATCAGATGGGGGAGGTGAATGTTCAGGCACTAAAATCAGTTACTATTGACCTCTATGCAGGAGAATTTGTAGTCTTGCTTGGTCCGTCTGGAAGTGGCAAGTCCACTCTGCTGAATATTCTCGGAGGACTTGATGTTCCTTCCTTCGGACAAGTCAAATTCTATAATCGTGATCTATCAAGTGCTGATGATCGTGCTCTTACCCGCTTTCGTCGGGAGTGCGTGGGTTTTGTGTTCCAATTCTACAATTTGATTCCCAGCTTGACGGCTCAGGAAAATGTTGCTCTGGTGACCGAAATTGCTCCTCGTCCGATGCGTCCTCGGGAAGCTTTGGGACTAGTGGGACTAGCCCATCGCCTTAACCATTTTCCGGCTCAATTATCTGGGGGTGAACAACAACGGGTTGCGATCGCTCGTGCTATTGCCAAACGTCCTCAAGTGCTCCTATGTGATGAACCAACCGGAGCGTTAGACTTTCAGACCGGTAAGCTAGTATTAAATGTATTGGAGCGAGTGAATCAGGAATTGGGAACAACTACTGCTGTAATTACTCACAATGCTGGAATTGCGGCTATGGCAGATCGGGTGATTACCATGCGTAGTGGTGAGATTATTAGTGTACATGGTAATCAGACTAAGATTGCTCCTGAGGATTTAGACTGGTAAGTGAACGATTGAGTACGTTAAGAATTAAATCAAATTACTTCGCTCGATAGAAAACGGGAGGTATAAAAGAACTAGGGGGAGTCACAAAGTAAGAGGTGTTAGCTATGATAGCAATATTATTAACAACTTTCTTAGTTTGTTTTCTGTTTGGTTTGACGTTAGTGTGTGAAGCTTTGTTTTACAAAGAAGAGAAGCAGTTATAAAAAATCCGCCAATCTTTTGAAACCCATTACAAGGCACTAGTTTTAAGCTGATTGGCTCTTGAAGTTGGTCTTACACTTCCATGAATTCCCTAGACCGTAAACTCTTACGTGACCTATGGCAATTGCGAGGTCAGGTAATAGCGATCGCATTAGTAGTAGCCTGTGGCATTGCTAGCTTCGTTCTAGCCAGGAGTGCGTATAGCTCTTTGCGACTAACCCAAGACACATATTACAACCGCTACCATTTTGCCCAAGTTTTCGCTTCCCTCAAACGCGCCCCAGAAACCCTCAAAGCCCAAATTGCTGCTATTCCCGGTATTGCCCAAACCCAAACTCGGATTGTGGTTGATGTCACCCTTGATGTCCCTGGTTTAACAGAACCAGCCACAGGAAGACTAATCTCAATTCCTGAGCGTCGTATTTCCATACTCAATGACTTATTTATTCGTCAGGGTCGCTATATTGAACCAGGACGAGGAGACGAAGTACTCGTAAGTGAAGCTTTCGCCCAAGCCAATCAACTCAACTTGGGTGATACCATGGGTGCCATTATTAATGGACGTTGGGAAAAATTGCGAATAGTAGGAAAGGCGCTATCACCAGAATACGTTTATGAAGTGCGAGGTGCTGGAGAAATCTTCCCAGATAATCGGCGATTTGGAGTGGTTTGGATAGGTCGGGAAGCCTTGGGTAAAGCCTTCGACCTTGATGGTGCCTTTAATGATGTCACCCTTTCGTTAAGTCCAGGAGCTCAAGAAAGGGAAATTATTAGCCGTTTGGATCGATTACTGGAACGCTATGGTGGGTTAGGTGCTTATGGAAGGGAAGATCAGTTATCCCATCAAATCCTAGCAGATGAACTCAGCAGTTTGGAAGTTTCTGCTACCTTTATGCCTTCGATTTTTTTAGCGATCGCATCTTTCCTACTGCATGTTGTCCTCTCTCGCCTGATCGGAACCCAACGGGAGCAAATTGCTGTGCTCAAAGCCTTTGGTTACAGTAACCTAACCATCGGTATCCATTATCTTAAATTTGTCCTTGCCATTGTCAGTGTAGGAGGTATCCTTGGCACCCTAGTTGGTCTTTGGCTTGGTAATGGACTAACCCAACTTTATGCTGAATTTTATCGCTTTCCCCTACTACGCTATGACGTCAGCTCAGACTTAGTCGCCACCGCAATCATAGTCAGCTTTACCGCAGCAGCAATTGGTGGACTAATGGCGGTACGTCGGGCAATTTCTCTTCCTCCAGCCCAAGCCATGCGTCCCGAACCCCCAGCTGAATTCAAACCTACCATTATTGAACGGCTAGGTCTACAGCAGTTTTTCTCCCCTGCCGGTCGCATTATCCTACGTAATTTGGAACGCAAGCCCATCCAAGCTTTCCTATCCATTATGGGAATAGCTGTTGCTGTAGCAATTCTCCTGACTGGGTTTTACATGGGAGATGCACTGACATACCTGATGGATTTTCAATTCCGCCAAGTGCAACGGGAAGATCTCACCATTATCTTTAATCAACCCCGTCCCGCACGTACCCGTTACGAAATCACTCACTTACCAGGAGTTATTCGTTCCGAACCCTTCCGCATCGTACCAGTACGTTTACGCTTTGACCATCATACCTATCGCAGTGCTTTAACTGGAATCGACCCAGCCGGAGAATTCCGCCGTCTGCTAGACAAGAATTGGTACACCGTGCATCTACCCCCAGACGGAGTTGTCATGACTACCAAACTAGCCGAAATCCTAGGTGTTACTCCTGGAGATACCCTAACCGTGGAAGTCCTGGAAGGAAGCCGTCCCGTGCGTCACATTCCTGTAGTCGGCTTGGTGGATGAACTCCTCGGTGTCTCAGTATATATGGATATCCATGCCCTCAACCGACTGATGCGAGAAGGACAAACTATTTCTGGTGCTTACCTCTCCGTTGATCCTCACCTTGCTAGTCAGCTTTACTATCGCCTCAAACGTCTACCCGCCATTACCGGTATTGCCACCCGTGAAGCCAGCCTAGAAAGCTTTGAGGAAATTAGTGCTAAAAATCTGCAAGTCTTTACAGCAGTACTAGTAATTTTTGCCTGCATTATTACCTTCAGCGTAGTCTATAACTCAGCACGGATTGCCCTATCAGAAAGAGGACGAGAATTAGCCAGTCTCAGGATTATGGGATTTACTCGTGCTGAAATTGCCTTTATTCTCCTAGGTGAACAAGTTATTCTTACCCTACTCGCCCTTCCTATTGGTTTTGGACTGGGATACGGTTTAGCTGCTTTAATGTCTCTTGCCTATAATTCTGAACTTTACCGTTTTCCCTTAATTATTACTAAAGATACCTATGCTTTTACATTTGTTATCGTAATAGTAGCAGCATTCTGTTCTGGATTAATTATCCGTAGACAGCTCAATCGTCTGGACTTAATCGCTGTTTTGAAAACCAGGGAATAAGCATCAACATCGTGATAGTTAGTAAGCTATCAGTTATCAGTTATCAGCTATAAGCTAATGCTTACAGTATTAATTAAATAGTAGTAATTAAATAGTAATAATTAAATAGTAGTAATTAAATACTGTTGCGATCGCACAATCGATTCCGCGAGTTGAGACACTTCATGAAGCACCTTCCTCAACGGCTAACTTACCTTATGGTTGGAGTTGGCATCATCACAGTAGTTGTCCTAGGATTTCGTCCTGCACCGATTAGGGTTGATCTAGCCGAAGTTAAACGGAGTAGTTTGCAAGTAACAGTGGATGGAGAGGGAAAGACCCGTATCCGCTCCCGCTTCGTAGTTTCAGCTCCTGTTGCCGGTCGGCTGGCGAGGATAAAACTAGATGAAGGAGATAAAATTAAACAAGGGGCAATAATTGCCCAAATTGACCGCCTTCCTCTAGATTCAGACGTCCGAGAAGCTCAAGCACGGCTAAGGCAATGGCAAGCAGAGCGTGATGGGGTAGCAACCAAGCGACCAAAACCAGAAGCTTTATTCCAGGCTCAAGCCCGCATCCGGTCAGCAATAGCCCAACAGCAAGAAGCTCAAGCTCGGGTCCAGCAAGCATTAGCAGCACTAGAGCAAGCAAAACGCGATCGCCAACGCTCCCAACAGTTACACATTGATGGCGCAATATCTCGTAAAGAGCTCGAAACAGCTCAATTGTTAGAAACTACCCGCCAGAGGGAATTAGAAGCAGCGCAACGGGAAGTGGATAGTGTGGCCGCTGAAGTCGTAGCCGCCAAAGAAGCCCGTGCCATTCTCCAAGCTGAACAGCGAGACCCTGACTATTTACTTGATGTCTACAATGCTCGCATTGCCAGTGTTCAAGCCGAACTTGCCAAGCTAGCCGATGAAGCAGCCCGTGCTGAAATCTACTCCCCAATTGATGGTTATGTCCTACGAGTCAATCAGGAAAGTGCTCGATATGTACAAGCCGGAACCCCCCTGTTGGAACTAGGGAATCCTGCTGACCTAGAGATTGTCGTTGATTTGCTTTCTACTGATGCAGTCAAAGTCAAGCCAGGAGCAAAAATGCTCATTGAACATTGGGGGGGAGAGCGCACCCTAAACGCTGAGGTGAAGTACGTCGAACCCTCAGCCTTTACCAAAATTTCAGCTCTTGGGGTAGAAGAACAGCGAGTGAATGCGATCGCTAATTTTGTAGATTCCCCAATTCCTTTAGGTGATGGCTACCGGGTAGAAACACGGATTGTAGTTTGGGAAAGCTCAGATGTGCTAGTCGTTCCCTTAAGTGCCATTTTCCGCTGCGACTCACAACAAAATAGCTCCCAGGACTCCATTGCACAAAATAGGGATGATTTGTCCGTGTCTGCAACAGGGGAAACACAGGGAAGTAACCAATTTTCAGATCATCAAAGGAGTATCCAGCGCTCCAACTTCCAGACTTGGTGTACATTTGTTGTGGAAAACAACCAAGCCAAGAAACGTCAGATTATAATTAGTCAGCGCAGTAATCTTGAAGCAGTGATTCAACAAGGACTTCGAGAAGGAGAAATAGTCATTTTGCATCCCACTGAACAAATTCAGGAAGGAAAACAAGTTGCACCCCGTTGACTAGCTATCCGTTGAATAGCCATAGTAGATAGTTGAAATTTTTATAGTTTACATTTATACCAAAAGCGATGGGCGTTGCTGAATTCAGGTATAATCTTAAACTAGCAAAATTAGCGTACGGTGACAGCTCCTACACCGACCTTTCAGGTTCGGTGTAGGCTTCCCAGCCAATCCGGGCATCCCTTAGGAGGCGCTGGGCTTTAAGAACGGACTGCCGAGAGACGAAACCTTAGATAGTGGAGCCTTTATGGTTAGTCGGCTATGCATAAAAGGGTTAAA
>NZ_JAAHFV010000392.1:0-5645 GCF_010672755.1 Moorena sp. SIO1F2 | reverse complement strand
CAGCCCAGGTGGGGTCGCAATTTGGCTCGAAGTTGGTTAATCTGTTCCATGAGGGTTTGTGGTCTTTGTGGTAATTTCCATCAAACCCTCTCCCTGGCACTTTTTGCAACTTTTGTCCTGTACTGAGCGCAACATGTTTAAAATGGGTTCAAAAAGTCTATCCTTTGTGAATAATAGCCTCACTGCTGCCCAATCTAACCCCAAAATTCTACCTGCTAGCTTTGACCTAGACGAGTTTGTACGGGACTATCAGCTCGCTGTGACTCTGACCGATGTCTTATTCCAACTGCGACAGTTAACTGAAAAGGTGGATGATACCTTAATGGCAGTCAGCTCTGAAGCGATGAACAGCAGTCTACAAGTCTATGATTACATCAAGACGGCTGCGAAAAGGACTCCCGGTCTAAAAACCATTGCCGAGAGTTTAGGGAAACGCTTTAAAAAAGTTAATCGTAATAAGTCTGCTAAAGCCAATTCTCAGGCTTAGGTTCCAACAAGGCTTTCGGTCGAAGTTCTGAGCTTCCTGGACGAGCCTCTGAGCTTCGTGGACGAGCCTCTGAGCTTCCTGGACGAGCCTCTGAGCTTCCTGGACGAGCCTCTGAGCTTCGTTGATATCCCCTAAATCCATAATCAGGACTTACAGACCAAGACCCTTGAACCCGTTTATCCTGATCCATCAAAAGCTGACATCGGTATCATTACGGTCAATAACCCGCTTGGCAGATTCATCCTGATTATGTTGCTCGATCCTGTGCTAGGCATGATCCATAACATGATCCATAGTTAGTATGGATCATCAAATGAAGTACCGACATTTGCTTCTAGCCACTTAGCGATCGCGTAGCGTGACGTTCCGTCAATCGCATTTTGGCTTTCTTGGTCTGTTCCTAACCTTTCCATCATTACCACAACATCCATTTATGGGACATCTAGAGAATATCCATTTACTTCAAGGAAAGTTGCCATCACTGGGAAAGCGACCCTTTTATTGCCATCTATAAACGGATGGTTTTTTGCCAAACCATATCCATAGGCTGCTGCTAAATCAAATAAGGTTGGTTGACCATATGCAAATAGATGTCTAGGTCTGGCTAAACTAGCCGATAGCAGATTTTCGTCCCGAATTCCTGGACTTCCCCCATGTTGTGCAATTTGATCACTATGAATAGCTCTGGCTATAGCTTCCGATCTCCACAGCGGTTCCCTCACTTAGCCAGCTCCCTCAACGCATTTTCATACCTCTTGCTGACTTTCTGATAAGCTGCCATTACCGTTTCAAACTCAGGGTCTTTTGTGGTGATTTCAACACCATCAGCGGTTTCTGTGATAAATACAGTATCTCCTTGGCCTTTCGGCCACGCTACGCGAACACCAACATTAAGCTGTTGTAGGATCTCGTCAGGTAGGGTTATCCCTAAGGAATTACCAATCTTATTAATTTTGAGCTTGTACATAGTGTAAAGGGGGCGTTGCTGAATTAAGGAATTAATAGGAGTCGGGTGGGCATCCTACCTGCCGGAAAATTGTAACGGGCAAGATGCCCATTCCACCAAGATACCCGTTCTACAGCTATCGGTCACTCCCGATTCCCCATTCCCCATTCCCGACTCCCGATTCCCGACTCCCTACTCCCTACTCCCTACGGATCTATAATAATAGATAAACCAAACAACAACTACCAATAACATGCTGGATTGGTTAGCACTTTGGGGACTTTCTAGTGCCGGTGGCTATCTTGCCAAAGAAGTGATCGGTCCCTTGGCCAAAGACGCTCTAGAAGACTACACTAAAGATTTTTTCAAAGAATCTATCAAAGATTATACCGGACTATCGGATCAAGATACCCAGAAAAAACTCTTGCTTAAAGCCTTAAAAGCTTTTGTGGCTTTAGTGGAAAAGGAATTAAAAATTGCTGACCTATCTAAGCAAGAGGTCAAACAATATACTAAACCCCTCAAGCAGTATATTAATAACCAATCCATTAAAGCTATCCTGGGAAGTGGGTTTAACTATGGCTGTAAAGAAATAGATACCGAAACATTAGCCAAGACTTGGGTTGAGCTGAAGTTATTACCATTACCGGAAGAATTTCGTTGGAAGTATATTGGTAGACAATATCTCAAGCAAGTACAAACTATCATTAAGCAATCGGATAAGTTACGGCCTATCCGCAATTTCGAAAATATTGAAGCGATCGCCAAAAACACTGAAGCTACAGCAGGCATTATCCCAGACTTTGACTTAAGGGAATATCAAGAAGCAATCCTAGAAAGCTATGGTAATGTTAAATTAGATAGTTTAGATACCGATGGCTCTGCCTATAATCAACTAAAACTCTGGAATATATTTATCCCCCAAAATGTGCGAGAGGTTCATGACTTGATGCCAGAGGCGATTCATGAACTGCCTAAAGATTATTATCAAAAACTGCGAGAGAGTGGTCAACTAGAACAGGAAATTGACCAAAAGGAGCTGGAAAAAGCTAAAAAGCTTTATTATCAACAGCCAATTAAATCGGTATTGGATGTGATCAAGGACTCTCAAAGCTATCGGTATTTGGTGGTTTTAGGAGACCCAGGCTCTGGTAAATCTACCTTGCTGCAATATTTAGCATTGGAGTGGGCAAGAACAGATATAACTACTGCCTTTTCTCTACCAATTCCCTTACTGATTGAATTACGCACCTATATCCGGAATCGCGATAGTGGACAGTGTAATAACTTTTTGGAATTCTGTCATCAAAGCAGTGGCTCGATCTGTCATCTCAATCAACATCAAATTCATGACCAGTTAAAAGCTGGTAATGCCTTAGTGATGTTTGATGGCTTAGATGAAGTGTTTGATTTAGGGAAACGAGAAGATGTTATTACGGATATTCATCGCTTTACCAATACCTATCCCAAGGTAAGAGTAATTGTGACATCTCGCGTCATTGGTTATAAACCCCAACGGCTACGGGATGCTGAATTTTGTCATGTTATGCTCCAAGACTTGGAGTCGGAACAAATTCAAACCTTTATCGAGCACTGGCATGATTTAACTTTTACGGATCAAGCCGATAAAGTTAGGAAACGGGAGCGCTTACAAAAAGCAATAGACACATCCTCCCCCATTCGACAACTGGCGCAAAATCCCCTATTACTAACCATGATGGCAATCCTGAATCGCAATCAAGAATTGCCTCGTGACCGTTCTGAACTCTATAACCAATCCTCTCGATTACTGCTCCATCAATGGGATTATGATTATGACCCTTATGGAAATGAGGCAAAGTTAGTCCGTGATATTCGCATTAAAGCTGTAGTAGCAGTAGCCACCCATTGGCAAGACCACCCAGATACCTTGCCCCTACTTCAAGAATTGGCTGGCTCTGATACTGATCTAGATCTGCGAGTTACAGCAATTAAACAGTTAGCTCAAGGTTACAAAGACCACCCAGATGCCTTCGCCACACTTCAAGAATTGGCTCGCTCTGATACTGATTCGTGGGTGCGGAGTACAGCAATTGAACAGTTAGCTCAAGGTTACAAAGACCACCCAGATGCCTTCGCCACACTTCAACAATCGGCTCGCTCTGATACTGATCTAGATTTGCGAGTTACAGCAATTAAACAATTAGCTCAAGGTTACAAAGACCACCCAGATGCCTTCGCCACACTTCAACAATTGGCTTGCTCCGATATTTATGTGTTAGTGCGACGTACAGCAATTGAACAGTTAGCTCAAGGTTACCAAGACCACCGAGATACCTTCGCCCTACTTCAACAATCGGCTCGCTCTAATACTGATTCGCGGGTGCGAGCTACAGCAATTGAACAGTTAGCTCAAGGTTACCAAGACCACCCAGATACCTTCGCCCTACTTCAACAATCGGCTCGCTCTGATCCTGATTCGCGGGTGCGACGTACAGCAATTGAACAGTTAGCTCAATGTTACCAAGACCACCGAGATACTTTACCTCTACTTCAACAATCGGCTCGCTCTGATACTAATTGGGAGTTGCGAATTACAGCAATTGAACAGTTAGCTCAAGGTTACCAAGACCACCGAGATACTTTACCTCTACTTCAAGCATCGGTTCGCTCTGATACTGATTCGTGGGTACGAATTACAGCAATTGAACAGTTAGCTCAAGGTTACCAAGACCACCGAGATACCTTCGCCCTACTTCAACAATCGGCTCGCTTTGATACTGATTCGGATGTGCGAGTTACAGCAATTGAACAGTTAGCTCAAGGTTGGCACGATCGCGTAGCGTGGCCTACGGCCAATCAGCCTTGGTTATTTGAATTTTTATGCGATCGCATTCTCCATGACCCCTTTGAGCGTAAGGAACGCTGGGATGACAATCCTCGACAAGCAGCCCTTAAGGCCATCCTCGAATATTATCCTAACCATTTTCAAACCCGATCCTTATTGCAGGATAGAGCAGACCATGACTCCGATCCTAAACTGCGGAAGTTTGCTCAGAAGGAATTAGTCAAATTATCGAGCTTTTCATCGTAATCAAGTATATAGCAATTATCATAGCTATAAAAATTGCTATACATAATAAAACAATTAACCAAAATACCTATGAAAGCAATTCTATACACAAAATACGGATCACCCGATGTTCTTCAGCTCAAAGAAATAGAAAAACCCATCCCTAAGGAGGATGAAGTATTAGTAAAAATTCATAGCGCATCCGCCAATGCAGGTGACTGGCATTTACTAAGAGGAGAACCCTTCTTGATCCGCCTCATGGGCTTTGGACTCCTAAAACCAAAAAACCAGATACTGGGAGCAGACATAGCAGGGCGGGTTGAAGCCATTGGCAAAAACGTAAAGCAGTTTCAGCCAGGTGATGAAGTATTCGGGAACCTATCCGACCATGGTTTCGGGGGTTTTGCCGAGTATGTATGTGCCAGGGAAAGTGCATTAGTCTTGAAACCCGCCAGTATCACCTTCGAGGAAGTGGCAGCAGTACCGGCAGCAGCACTCACCGCCCTGCAAGGTCTTCGGGACCAAGGGCAGATTCAGTCAGGGCAAAAGGTTTTGATTAACGGTGCCTCTGGTGGTGTCGGTACCTTTGCCGTGCAGATTGCCAAATCCTTCGGGGCCGAAGTGACTGGGGTGTGCAGCACCAGGAATTTAGACATGGTGCGCTCCATTGGTGCAGACCATGTGATTGATTACACTCAAGAAGATGTCACCAAAAATGGTCAGCATTATGACCTAATTCTTGATGCTGCGGCCTATCGTTCCATTTTGGATTACAAGAATATATTAACTCCCAACGGAATTTATGTCTTCGTCGGAGGTTCCACAGCTCAACTTTTCCAACTTATGTTCCTAGGACCATGGATTTCCATGACCGGAAGTAATAAAATTGTGTCCCTGTTTATGGAACCAAACAACAAGGATTTGGTGTTTATCAAAGAGCTTATTGAAACTGGCAAAATAGCACCTGTTATCGATAGACGATACAGCTTACGTGAAGTGCCTGAAGCTATCAGATATCTTGAACAAGGACACGCGAGAGGTAAAGTAGTAATAACGTTGGAAGAGTAGGGAGTAGGGAGTAGGGAGTAGGGAGTAGGGAGTAGGGAGTAGGGAGTAGGGAGTAGGGAGTAGGGAGTAGGGAGTAGGGAGTAGGGAGTAGG
>NZ_JAAHFV010000391.1:0-5689 GCF_010672755.1 Moorena sp. SIO1F2 | reverse complement strand
TGGCTTTCACGTCTATCTCGGCCTTTTGGGGCTGGTTACGGCCTGGGTGTCGCGGGCTCAGGAGCGGAGCGCGGACGTTGGTGCCATGCGGGTCGTCGGCTGCCCAACACCGGCCGACGCGGCCCGGCTGCATGGTGGTGACCGGGCCGACCTCGCCCCGCCCCGGTGGTATCGGTGGTACGCCCATCACCCCGCACCGTTCGAGCGGATGGAGTTCCTGGCCCGTCACCGGCCGTGAATGCGATGCGGGAGAGTGGGGCACCGAAGGGAGCCCCAAAATTAGCGGCTTATCGACAACTGTTCTTCAGCGGTTCACCTGCGGTTCACCTTGAACTGACCCGCCGGTAACGTCCGGTCCTTACCGTGGCTCTTGCATCGGTTCGGGTGAGTACCCGAAATGATCCGGAGCTATGAGGAGAGACGAGTAGATGGCGTTGAAGACCCGTAATTTGCTGGGCCTCGTACTGGCCCTAGCGTTCATGGCCGCAGCCTGTGCCACCGATTCGAGCCAAGACGGCACTGCCGCTTCCGGAGACGCGGCAGCGGAGGGGTCGGCCGATGGATGTGCGGCCGGCAACATCATCGTTTCCGGCTCCTCGACCGTCGAGCCGGTGAGCCGCAAGGCGGCCGAGCTGTACGAAGACATCTGCGCCGATGCCATCATCACCGTCGACGGTCCCGGTACCGGCGACGGCTTCAAGCTGTTCTGCGCCGGCGAGACCGACGTCTCCGACGCCTCCCGCCAAATCAAGGACTCCGAGATCGAGACCTGCGAGGCCAACGGCGTATCTGACCTAAAATCTGGAAAGCTAGACAAGCTTATTGCCAGATCAGAAGCAGATATTGCTACCAATCAAGTTAAGGAGCTTAATGAAATCCTTGACGACACCTAATTTTTCGATAAATGCTATAAACTAGATTAACCATAAATCTAAGTAAACAACTAATCATCATGAATTGGAGAGAATACATTCATTCAAATCCCAACATTTTATTAGGGAAGCCAGTGGTTAAAGGCACTCGTTTATCCGTTGAGTTTATTTTAGGCTTGTTTGCTGCTGGTTGGACAGAGTTACAGATATTGGAAAGCTATCCAACACTAACTAGAGAATCAATTCGAGCAATCTTTGCTTTTACTGTTGAATGTATGCAAGATGAAGTTATCTATACATTGGCACCGATGGCTGAGGCAAGGTAGTGAGACTTCTAGCAAATGAAAACTTTCCACTTCCCAGTGTCAAAAGGTTGCGAAAAGCCGGTTATGATATCTTATCAATTACCGAAGAGTCACCAGGAATTGAAGATACTGAGGTATTGGCTTGGGCAGTGTCTGATCAACGAGTTATTTTAACCTTTGATCGTGATTATGGTGAATTGATTTATCGATTGGGTCTAAAACCACCATCAGGTGTGATTTATCTACGCTATCAACCCCTAAACCCCATCGAACCTGCCGAAAAATTGTTAATGTTGTTACAGGTTGAAGGATTAGAATTTGAAGGTAAATTTACAGTAGTTGAGCGAGAGCAATTTCGTCAGCGACCATTGCCTAACTGACCATTGATAAAGTTCAGTTAATTTAGACTTTACTAGGCTGCCTAAATCCGGATAGGGAGAATCCTAACGAATTTCTCCTAACTTATTAATTAAGGGTGAATTTCTACTCCCGACTACTGACTCCCTGCTCCCTGCTCCCTGCTCCCTGCTCCCTAGATTACCAAAGCCTTGGAATCCCACCAAGCTACTGTTGAGAATTACAACATTGAGAATATGAATAACCAAACTCGATTCAATCAAGCTCCCCCACTACCTCCTTATTATGTGGAACGCCCGGAAGTAAGCCAACGACTAAAACAAATCCTTTTATCGGAAGAAACCGCTAAAGCTGGCACGTTAGTTGTTAGTGCTATCTATGGTTTAGGAGGAATTGGAAAATCCACCTTAGCTGCAGCATTAGCCCATGACAAAGAGGTTCAATCCCATTTTACCGATGGGATTTTTTGGGCAACCTTAGGTCAGCAACCTGATATTTTATCTTTTCTAAGTAGCTGGATACAGCAATTAGGAGATTATGATTTTAAACCGATTAACACTGAGGCAGCTTCTTTACAACTAAAAACATTATTATCCGATAAAAAAGCCTTGCTAGTTGTCGATGATGTTTGGCATCCTGATCATGTTGAACCATTTCGAGTGGCAGGGGATGGCTGTCGGGTTTTAGTGACTACCAGAGAAGCCCAGGTTGAAGATGCGATTCCCTATGATTTAGACGTGATGACTCCCAATCAATCCTTGGAGTTATTAACCTCTTGTTTCAATAATGATTTAACTGCTCAAGAACTCGATTATGCTGAAAATTTAGCCAAAATCGTCGGCTACTTACCCTTAGCATTAGAATTAGCTGCTGCCCAAATTAGGGATGGATTATCTTGGCAGGAGTTACTGGATGAGTTACAAGATTTAATTGTTGGTATAGAAGCTTTGGATCGATTGAAAGCAGAGGAAGAGCCAAGTGATGCTAAGCGCAAAAACTACAGTCTAGTGGCTTCCTTTAATCTCAGTTTAAAGGGATTATTCGACGACGATAGATTGAAAAACTTTGCTTGGTTAGGGATACTGCCGGAGGATGTCACTATTACTGAATCCATGGCGACAACCTTATGGGATTGTAATTTAGTTGAAGCCAAAGATACGTTAAGGTACTTACGACAAAAAGCGTTATTACTACCAGGAGTCTCTACTACACCAGAAAGTAACTATCGCCTCCATGACTTGTTACATGATTTAGCCCGTAGTCTGGTACAATCAGAGCTAGGATTATCAATACCCTCAGCTCATCAACAATTATTAGAACGTTATCAAACTAAAACCGATAAGGGATTATGGCATACCTTACCCGATGATGGTTATATCTATAACAATTTAATCTGGCACCTAGAGAAAGCTAAAAAAATTAATGAAATTCATCAACTCCTGAAAGAAGAAACTCCAGCAGGAGATAACGGTTGGTATTGGCAGTGTGATAGACAGGGAAAAACTGCTAATTTCATCAAGGATGTATCGAGAGCTTGGGCAATAGCAGCAGCTAATTTTACAGAAAATCCTACAGAATCGATTAGTCTACAGTGTCGGTATGCTCTGATTAGCACATCCCTCAACAGCTTGGCTGGAAATATTGGTCCAGAGTTAATGGGAGCATTAGTTGAAAAAGAAATCTGGACCCCAGCTCAAGCACTAGCTTATGTGCGACAGATTAAAAATTTTAGTAGTCAAGTAAGGGGTTTGGAGGCAATTAGTGAGTATTTTCCCCCTTCTTTATTATCGGAAGCCTTAGATTGCGCCATAGGGATTTCCGATGAATTCTCCCGAGTTAATGCCTTAGTCGCCTTAGCCCCCCACTTACCGGATGTGTTACCCCAAGCCTTAGATTGCGCCAGAGGGATTTCCGATGAATACTACCGAGCATTAGCCTTAGAAGCCTTAGCCCCCCACTTACCCGATGTGTTGTTACCCCAAGCCTTAGATTGCGCCATAGGGATTTCGAATGAATACCACCGAGCTATTGCCTTACAGCACTTGATTGAAAACTTAACTCCTTCCTCGGTTGATTTTCCTTTTTGGCAACAAATTCTTTATAGTTTAGCTAGTCTAACCCGTCCCAATTTTATTAAAACTATTCCTCAATTAGCGCCTTTAATCACCAAGTTTGGGGGTGTTGAAGCCCTAAGAGAAACGGTGGTAGCAGTTGAAGATGTTAGGCGATGGTGGAAATAGGGAGTAGGGAGTAGGGAGTAGGGAGTAGGGAGTAGGCAATAGGCATGCTAGCAATAGTTTTCCATCAATGTTATGGATATTTCAATAGATTGAGTTCTGAGATAAAGCGATAATCTCGTTGATTTTCAATAAGGGTAGCAGCAATTTATCCAAGCCAATGTTGTTGTCGAATTATTCTCACCCATTCGCTACTATTTTGAGTATCTTGTCGATCACACCACATACCAATAAAAGGTTGATTGTCTAATTCCAGAGGGTGAAGAGATGGCGTTTTTTTCGTTAAATACTGTTTTTTGAACACCTCAATGATATCGGCAATAATTTTTTGAGCCTCTTCTGGTAGTTCTTGAATATCTTTTGTTAGTTGTTCTAGGTCACGCATAAGTTTTAACAAGTATGTCCAATAACTTTATAGAAATCCATTATACAAATTAATTGCTTTTTGGCTTATTCCACCACAACACCGATCAATCAACGTTAATGTCTAGCATCTCCCTCGGAAAATCGCCCTTACCCTTGTAATCTGTAACGTAAAAACTATATAGTTATTGAGCTTGTCGGGTGGGCAAAAAGATTTTGGTTCTTGTGACTATTCGAGATTAGATTAATTTGCCCACCCTACTTTATTGAGCTTGTCGGGTGGGCAAAAACAATTTGGTTCTTGTGAGTATTAGAGATTAGATTACTTTGCCCACCCTACTTTATTTACTTCAAGAGTTGCGCACTTGTGCCAATATCGCTTCTATCTGTTCTAGGGGCACGGCACCAGAGAAGGCTTCACCATTCATAACAAAGAAAGGTGTGCCGCTCAGTCCCAATAGTTGTGCTAGCTGCATGTCTTCTGCAATGGCACTATCAGCTACGTTCCGGTCTCGGTTAAACTGCTCTAGGTCTAAATCTAGGTCTTGGGCAATGGCAAGATATAACTCTTCTCCTAATTGCTTTTGATTGGCGAAGAGGGCATCATGGTACTGCCAGAATTTGCCTTGTTGAGTGGCGGCCCAAGCGGCTTGAGCGGCTGGCAGGGCTTGGGGATGAATTCCCGTCAGGGGGAAGTGTTTGTAAACTAAGGTAACTTCATCCCCATGGTTTGCTATAAACTGGTTGACGGTGTCGTGAGCTCTGGCACAGAAGGGACACTGAAAGTCTGAGAATTCTACTAGCACAATTTTATCTTCAATGGAGCCAGTCGCGGGAGAGGAACCAATGAAGGCTTGGGGATTGGTTTTGAAGCCCTGCAAGATGGCTTGCTGTCGCTGCTGGCTTTCCCGTTCCAGTTGCTGCTGGTATCTCTGGACCGATTCTAGGATTACTTCTGGGTGGTTGCGGATGACTTCGAGTATTTGTTGTTCTAGTTGAGGACTAATCTTGGCGGCTGCTGTGGCTGGCAGTGACCAGGTTGAGAGGGACAGCAGTAGTACTAATCCTGTGAGTGATAGGGCTTTCTGGAGAATGCTAAGGAGTTTAGTGACCATGATTTTCTTAAATTGAACCAAGGCATAGGGTATCTCACATCAGGCAACATGGGCAATGGATTGGTAATGGATGGATTAATGGGTGGGAGTGTGGGTCGGGGGCGCGGGGAGTGTGGGGTTTGAGGTGTGAAAATACCACGCTCCCCTGAGGGAGTGACAATAAAGTTAGAAAGCTTTTTGAATCAGGGTTATGGCTTTTTTATTCAAAAAAAGGCAGCTTATTGCATTTAATTTTTATTAAATTCTCAGCTAAATATAACTAAAACTCCATTACCGCTACCTACAAAAGTCCATATGAAACCACCCATAAATTGCTTGGCAGTTTTTATTTACGTTTTAGTTACAGACCCTATAAAGTTACGTAGCAAATCATGCCCGTGCTGGCTGGCTATGCTTTCGGGGTGAAATTGCACGCCATGCAAATTATGCTTTTTATGCTC
>NZ_JAAHFV010000390.1:0-5743 GCF_010672755.1 Moorena sp. SIO1F2 | reverse complement strand
CGCGATCGCATACAGCCGCTGTGGATAGTAGTAAATAGCTTACGCAATTCAGCCATGGACACCCCTTAGTTGGTCGAGCTGTGAGATCACAGCAACAGACTCAGGGGTTATTTTTTTTTCAACAGCTGATTTGCTGATGGCGGAAGAGCCAACACCACTTGGGAATTAGCCCTTTAGTTTAGCCATCATTTCTGCTTCATTCCAGTAGGACAAAACCTGTTGAATCTTACCGTCATCATTGATTTCAAAAACACTGATGCCTTCAGCAGTAGCCTCACGACCATTCTTAGCAGACACCTGCATCCTCCACTTTACCGCTGCCCCATTGCCAGCAATAAAAATTTGCTCTTGTGAGATTTCAAAGCTGTTAAAGAAGCTAGACAGTAGTCCAAAGAACTTCTCAGAGTCCTCAGAGACGTTGATTGGTGGCTTTCCCACTGGGTCATAAATCACTGCATCTTCAGCAAAAATCTCTACCCAGCCTCCTGGATTCATGGCGGCCATGTTAGTAAAATAGACATTGATGACTGATGCGATCGCTTCTGTTGACATAGTTTCCATCTAACTTAACCTTTCTATTATCTGTTAAATTCTGCCTTGAACGAATAATCCCAGCCAAAAGGCAAAAGGCAGATCACAGACTGATCACTAATCACGGCAATAACCATGCCAGAATACGTTTAGCAATTTTCTTAGGACCAGGCTTGGCCGAGAGCAAACCTGACAATAGCTGACGCAACATCCAAGGCGCAATCCTGATTAAACATGAACGTAGCAGCCATTGTAGTATTACTAGAAGTAGACCACAGCTGACTATGCCCACTATAATAATCAACCATCTCCAGGGTTGAGCAAGTATTAGCTGTAATACGCCAGGAATTACCAGCACTGCCAGAATCACCAGGATTATCATCAGCGCTGATAGTCCCCAAGCCAGCTTAGGGAAGTTGGGTGATGGTTTCAGGCGTAGCTGAGCCAAGATTTGAGTGATCAGCCAGTAGTGAGCGTCAGCAATTTGACAACAAAAGTCGGGATTCTCCAAACAGTCTCTCTTGATCTGGTGAACGATTTCTCCATCAAGGGCAATCACACTCCGCATCAGTGCCTGTGCCCGATCAACTGGTAGATAGTACGTAGAAAACGTCAATCCAGACTGGAGGCGGTTTTCCCAATCGAGCAGAGCTAAATGGCGTAAATCACTAAGCAACTCTCCGGAAATATCAAGGCCGTGACCAGTCTGTTGTGCTTGTTTAATTTTTGTAAGAATGTCTTGATTTAAATCAAAGCGAATGCTATGAAACAGCACGCGGGAGCGTGTAATTTGTTCTTGCTCAATGTTGATGTATGAGTCTATATTCAAGCCTTGCTGCTGGTAAAGGGTTTGAGAGTGCTGTTGGGAATGACGCCGCACAGGAGTAACCAGATTACGCCACCAAAGAACAATAAACGTTTTCAGGCTCCCAAATCAAGCCTTCTTCAGCAGCAATTTCTTCCTAGCTTAGTTTTATTAATAGCTGAATGGGTCAGGGAGTCAGTGCTCAGTCTAGTTTATCGTTAATTTTTAAACTTAAGTTATAAACCGTCAACTTTCAACTTTCAACTTTTAACTTTCAACTTTCAACTTTCAACTTTCAACTTTCAACCAAGCTGATAGCTGACTAAGCCACGATAAACTGAAAGAATATTAAGAAATGTTAAGAGCAGCAGTTTTTATGATGCAGACGATCAGGTTAGGTCAGAATGGTCCGATGGTCACAGCCTTGGGAATTGGGACGTGGTCATGGGGAGACAAGCTGTTTTGGAACTATGGCAGTGACTACGGCACTACTCAGGTAAAAGAAGCCTTCGAGGCAACCTTGGATGCTGGAATTAACTTTTTTGACACCGCTGAGGTGTATGGACTAGGAGAATCAGAATCCCTGATCGGACGGTTTATGAAGCAGGTGGGACGGAAAGCCCAGATTGCTACTAAGTATTTCCCCTTACCCTGGCGATTTAGCGCTCAGTCAGTTTCTGATGCCTTGAGTGACAGTTTGAAACGTCTGCAAGTCGAGCAAGTGGAACTGTACCAAGTACATATGCCTTTTAGTTTCTTGATCAGCCAACAGACGTTGATGAATGCTCTAGCTGATGAAGTGAAGCGTGGTCGGATTGGAGCAGTTGGTGTGAGTAACTATTCCGCTAAGCAAATGGCAGAAGCTCACAGTTACTTAGCAGCCCGTGGCATACCCCTAGCGGTGAATCAGGTGCAATATTCTCTGTTGCATCGGAAAATTGAGAGCAACGGTATTCTTGATAAAGCGCGTCAGTTAGGTGTGACTATTCTGGCTTACAGTCCCTTAGCTCAAGGGTTACTCACTGGCAAGTATACGGTAGAGAGCTATATCAAACCCACTGGAGCTAGGGCAATTGACCCCCGCTTTAGCAAAAGTGGTTTAGAAAAAATTGCCCCTGTGCTAAAGCTACTGAGTCAGTTAGGGGAAAAGTATGAGCGAAAACCAGCTCAAGTTGCCCTTAACTGGCTGATTGCTCAAGATGGAGTAATCCCGATTCCCGGTGCTAAGACCGCACAACAGGTGCAAGACAATGCAGGGGCTTTGGGTTGGGCTTTGAGTCAGGAGGATGTTAGTCAGTTAGAACAAGTGACTCGTCTTTGGTTAAAATAAAGGCCCAAGGGAAGTGCCCCTACAATAGACTTCGCTGCAGTTGTCGGGAACATGAACAGCGCTATAGATTTTAGAAACGATAGCCTGCACCAAATTGCAATTTAACTGGGGAAGTATCGTTGTTTTCATCACTAAGGCTTAATCTGCCGCTGCCGTAGATTATGGTGTAGTCATTGACTGCTGCTTCTACACCAGCAGTCAATACGGCTGAATTTTGATTACCTAAAGGAGTGGTGATCTCCTCGTTGTTCACAAAGGTATAGCCTCCACCAACGTAAATGTTAGTATTGCTGGCAACAGGTACATCGTAGGTAATTGTTGGTTCGACAGCACGACCTTTGCCAGAGAGAAACGCTGCACCACGCACTGAAATCGGTAAATTGGGCAGATCAATACGACCTTGATACATGCTACCAATCCTTTCATCGCTTGAGTTTGAGCCAATTCCCAGCAAATTCTCAAAGGGATTGAGGATATCATTACTGATTTTGCTGCCATCGTTACTAATTCCCACGTAGCTACCCTTTAATCCTTCAGGTTGAGCAGAGGCAGGGCTAGCAGATAGAACCATCGCAATCATTAAGATTAGGTAAGTTGCGGCAGATTTGAGTATGGGTTTCATAGGTTTCATGGTTATAATTAAAAAACCCCCCGCTTTGATTGCAGGGGGATGGCTATCAAGGTGCATCTACTATTTTTCTATTTCTCAGCCGAGTTGAGTTATCCGGATAAGTTACAGAAAAAGATCCGATTGACTCCAGTGATGGCGTTGCTGAATGATAGGATGATTTTGTCGCCACCCCATTGAGAACTGGTATAGGAAAGGGAACAGGGAACAGGGAACAGGGAACAGGGAGCAGGCAACAAAAATTCCCACAATGTCTTGATGCAATAGCGAGTGGGGGAAACCCCCAAGACCGCGCTGCATCGCTTCATTTAGGATTTCTATATATGTAAACAAAAAGCGATCGCTTGCTGAGGTCGCGATCGCTTTTTGAGGTCACGATTTAGTCTAAACGCCAGTAGCTAACTAATTGTCCCAAGTCTAGTTAGCCAGCCACTGAGTTAACCAGCCACTGAGCTAACCAGGGAGTTAGTTCAAGTTAACCTTGACAACTTTGTTTTTTTCCTCTTCAGCTTTGGGCAAGGTCAGATTCAAGATACCGTCTTTGTACTCAGCCTGAACTTTGGTATTTTGAATCCGAACTGGTAAAGGAATTACCCGCTGGAATTTACCATAACGGAATTCAGACCGCTTGACGCCTTTTTCGTCAGTATTGGTTTCTTCTTTCCGTTCTCCACTGATAGCAACAACAGTATCTGTGACTTCTACATTCAAGTCTTTGGCTTCCATTCCTGGAACTTCCAATTTCAGAGTGATAGCATCTTCAGTTTGGGTTAGTTCAGCAGCAGGAACATTTTTTAAATGACCAAACTCTCGCAAAGTAGTCGGCACAAAACTATGGTCAAATAGCTGATCAATTTCCCGTTGTAGGGTGTTGATGTCTTTCCATGGGTTCCAACGAACTAGAGTCATAGCTCTTCCTCCAAGTTGTAATTGCTTAATAGATTCAGCCTTGTTTTATGGCCTTTGATTATTATGGTATGACTTCACAATAGCAGTGACAATTCGGTTTTTATCACTAACTTTATAGGGATTGCCGTTATGAAAAACTGTTGGATAGGGAATAGGGAATAGGGAATAGGGAATAGGGAATAGGGAATAGGGAATAGGGAGCAGGGAGCAGGCAGCAGGGAGCAGGCAGCAGGCAGCAGGGAGCAGGCAGCAGGGAGCAGGCAGCAGGCAGCAGGGAGCAGGCAGCAGGGAGCAGGCAGCAGGGAATAGTAAGAAAGAGATCCGAGGATTTTTTGGTGTGATCAGAAATCAGCTTTGGGTTTCATGAACTATTTAGAACTGCTATAGTAAACCTTGAGCTAAATTACGGTAAACTGAACACAATTGGGTTCGGTAAACTCGAATTCAGTGGTCAGCTTAAGCTATCAGCTATCAGGTAATATAATTAATTTAAGTCCAATGATGGAATCCACAGATTTTACCCATTCAGTCAGCTACCAAAAAGAATTGATTCTGAAATTACAGGAACTGCTGAAAAAAGAAATTGAAGGTAAAGCTCACTCTGACCGCATTGAAGAATTAGCTTCAGCGATTGAAAGTGCGACAGAGGCGCTCAACAACCTAACCCAGTATTTTAGAGAAACTTGACCTGTACTTTTCTCGATTAGACTCTAAGCACTAGGTATGAAGCACTAGGTATTAGGCGTTGACTAGTAGCACCAGTTTGGTGTCCTTGGTTTGGATTTGGTTGTAGATTGCAAAGGGAATCAAGCACATAACAGCTGTTGTTTATCATCGAGGTTTCTACTCGAACGTCAACAAAGAAATGAGATGGAGATTCCCTGATTGACTTTTTCCGGCTACCCACGTCGAGTAGCCAGCACATTTTTCACTTTGTCAGTCTAAATTCTATCTAGGTGATCACACTATTGCTCTCGAATGCAAAAAAAATTCACTTTTTATGATCACGACAGGGGGATGGTGCCCTTTATCCATCAATTTTCTGTTTACACTCCCAAACCGCTAGAGGTTTAATTTCCTGAGCGTCCATTACCGCTTTGATTTAATAAATATTCCCAAATCCGTCGTATTTCTTCTTGATTTTGGCGAATCTCTGCTTGACTTTGACGAATCTCCTCTTGATTTTGAATAATCTCCTCTTGACTTTGACGTTGATAGGTTGCCAACTCAGAAAACAATCTTAAGGTCTCATTCATAGAAACTCGTAATTGAGTAATTTCTGCTTGATTTTGCTCGATGGTCTGAGAGTGGCGATTAATGTATCTTGCTGCTGTCTCTAACAAGTTCTCTACTTGAGTTAATCTTTCTTCTGGTGTCATGTTTGATGACTATTAATCTGATATATTCATCTATTCTATTCCATTTTTACTCCTTATTCTTGATGTCAACCCTTCATTAAATCTAGTGCGTTACCAAGCATCAGAGCTGGTCTAGCCTTAGTTTATAACCACTTTTTCTAGTGACTCGGAACTAGCTGTAC
>NZ_JAAHFV010000039.1:0-33125 GCF_010672755.1 Moorena sp. SIO1F2 | reverse complement strand
ATGTGTCTGAGGCGTATCTTCAACCCTGCCCCACTGTCAAAAAAGAGTGTGGTACAGTTACCACTACTGGTAGTGATCTGATAGTGCGTTCAACCGCTGGTGGTCCAAGTATCGGTACATTAAAAAATGGTACCGAGGTCAAGATTGAGAGTATACGTGCAGATGGCTGGCTGAAGATTTCAGAACCCATAATCGGTTATGTGTCTGGCAAGTATGTTAAAATAAAACCTTGTCCAACACCACCACCATCTGAAGAGGATTGTCGGCAAGTTTCAGCACCACAGGGTTTAAATGTCCGCAAATCACCGTCAAATGATGGCGAGATTATTGGCATTATCGCTGATGGTTCTAAGGTAACGATTGTTAATCGTGGTAGTAATGGCTGGGTTCCTATTTCTGCGCCCTTACAAGGTTATGTTACTGGCAAGTATCTGATCTATTGTCCTGAGTCTAAGCCAGAAGAGCCGTCAGGACCAGTAGGTTAAGCCTTAGATCTAGCAGAAGTCAGAAGTCAGAAGTCAGAAGTCAGAAGTCAAACTCTTGCGCTTACTTAGGTTTGAGACTTTTGTCATGTCCGCGCCTGCCCTGGCGACTGCTATATCTCGCAGCATTTTTGATAGGCGATGCAGCTAAGATTGTAGGGTGCGTCAATCACGCACCCTACTGCTGATCTGTAGGTATCGAGGGTACAGTTTCCTATATTTCTAAGTCCACCGTCGGAAAAATGTATTGTCTTGCCAAGCAGAAGCTGTGCGTGTTTCAATAGCAGTCATTTGTTCTGAACTCAAGGATTGAAATGCTTGGGCTACTTTAAAATTGGATTCTAATTGCTTGACGGATTCGGCAGCAATAATACAACAATGTACTCCCTCCAGAGACAAAACATAACCCATGGCTTGCTCCATTCCATCTAAGACACCATTTTTGAATAACTTGCCATAAGCCGGAACTTTCATGGCAACGACTCCTACATTTTTCTCTCGCGCCACTGGTAAAACAGTTTTAGCAAAAGGACGAGGATGTTGACATACTCACCGTCCTGGAAGAACGGTGATTCTTGACAGATCATCGGGGTGTGCTGTCGAAACAGTCTTACCGCCCCTCCTTGCCCGTTTTAAGTCGTGCCGATGCCCCATGCCGACTTTTTCTATATTTCTGGCAGCGTTTTCGTCTCTGTCTTGTTCAGTTTTGCAGCTCATGCAGAGTATTGAACGAACAGACAAATCGAGTTTGCCCCACTTAAACCCACAATCTGAACAGACTTGACTGGTAGGCTCCCAACGACTTATAACCCGAAAATCCCTACCATATTTGTCTGATTTCGCATCGCAAAGAGCTCTAAACTCTGACCACCCTTGCTGACTAATAGCTCGCGCCAGCTTGCGGTTTTTAACCATTCCTGACACATTAAGGTCTTCCAAGACGATTACTTGGTTTTCGCTAACTACCTTGGTTGACAACTTATGCAGAAAATCTTTTCTTTTGTTGGCGATCTTGTTGTTTAGTTTTGCGATCTTAATGCGAGTCTGTTCCCTCCGGTTAGACCCTTTGGGCTGTTTAGCGAATTTTCGTTGAGTTTTGCGTAACTTTCGATCTAATCTTGAATAGTCAGGGCTTTTAGCTTGACTCCCATCGCTCATTACAGCAAAAGTTTTGATACCTAAATCAATTCCAATGCTTTGGTTCTTGGCATTGATTTGAACAGGCTCAATGTCTAGGACAAAACTCAAGAAGTAATTGTTAGCACAATCCTTGATAATAGTTACAGAACTTGGATTGCAAGGTAATTCCCTAGACCAGATAGGCTTAACTATCCCAATTTTGGCCAAGTAGACTCCATCGCCTTGAATAGAAAAACCTCTACGGGTTAACCTTGCTGATTGGTTGTTAGATCGCTTTTTGAATCGTGGAGACCTGACTTTTCGTCCTTTTCGTTTTCCATTGCGCGACTCAAATAAATTCTTAAAAGCAATACCCAAGTCAGCAACAGATTGCTGCAAAGGAACGACTGACACTTTAGACAGCCATTTCCTTTCTTCAGTCTTTTTTGCTTGAGTAATAACCAGTTTCTGTAGGTCTCCAGATTTCAGAACCTTCTTGGATTTATTGCAAATAGCCAAGGCATCATTCCAAACCACTCGCACACAGCCAAAGAGTTTTGCTAACTCCTGCTTCTGTTGGTCAGTTGGGTAAAAACGATACTGATATCTGGCTTTCACTTTTTTTATCTAAGTTGGCCTGTAGTATGATTATAGTATAGTCTACAGAATTTGGCAATGAGATTCCGGAATATTGACACAGTATCACCAATTTGCAAATGCATTTGATATGTGTAACAAAATATCGCAAAAAAATACTAACCTCTGAAAGCCTCACAGCTATTGAGAACTCTTTCAAAGAAGTAGCAAAGAAGATGAATTTTGAGATTAGGGAGTTCAATGGAGAGTCCGATCATATACACACACTGATCGCTTTCAGCGCGCCAAAGGCGATTAGCCCGAAGGGCTACGCTACGCGATTGAGCAAAGCTCACGCTACGCGAACGAGTACCCTCCAAAATTATCAATTTCTCAAATAGTTAACAGTCTGAAAGGGGTATCAAGTCGCAGGTACGGGCAAAACGGATACCTTAAGCCAAACGGAAAAACTGCGTTGTGGAGTCCCAGTTATTTTGCTGCGTCCGTTGGTGGTGCATCTATCGAAACCCTCAAGGAGTACATCAACAATCAGAAAAAACCATCCTAAAAAGCCGTCCTAGAAGGACGGGGCTTCGGCCTACGGCCTCCGCTACGCGAACAGACCCAAAATTTTTGGTGAACATCTGCCGCATTGAGAGAAATTAAGGTAGTATCAAAGGGATAGCGCCGCAACCCTTCTGCAATCACATCCGGTTCATGATGTCCGGTAATGCCTAAATATTTGACAATTCCTTGTTCTTTTGCTTCTTCAAAGGCTTTTATAGCGCCATTAGGACTAAAAATTTGATCTAAAGTTTCCTGAAAAGAAACGTGATGTAATTGCCATAAATCGATAGAATCAGTTTGAAGGCGTTTAAGCGATCGCTCTAACTCTCGCCAAGCCCCATCTCGATCTCGTTGTGCTGTTTTTGTTGCTAAAAATAGATTAGATTGACCGTAGGTCACGCTACGCGAACGATAAGCGGGTAATACCTTACCCATATATTCTTCGCTCCGGCCATAACTAGCTGCCGTATCAAAATAACGAATTCCAAACTGTAACGCCGCTTCAATTTGGGCGACGGCATCAGCTTCTCGATTCATCTTCGACAAAGGCGTTTGTCCTGCACCTCCCAAGCCAAAGATTGGAACTTTCACCCCCGTTTTCCCTAACACTCTTTCTGGCATTGTAGCTGCTGTTGGCAGCTGAATGGCCGCTGTTGCTGATAGTTGAGACTGCTGTTGATGCCATGCTGCACTTCCAACAATACCACCCGCAGCAGCAACACTGGTCACGATAAACTTACGTCGAGTTGTTTTGGGTGTCATCGCTCGCCTATTCTACATTAGCTTCGCCCATATTTTAGCGTGGTTTCTGCAACCTAAGCATTCAGCTGAATGCTTAGGTATTAACGTTACGGAAATTACCTCGATGTTGAGTCTAGACGAATCAGATATTATCTTCTATAATAGCTGTCTATCTGTATGTTTATTCGAGAAGTTAAGATGACTTCACCGACTGCAACAATACTGCTGTATTGTCCCGAGCAACAAGGACTTGTGGCCAAGATTGCTAACTTGATATATTCCAATGGTGGAAGTCTTATCCACGCCGATAAACATACAGATTTGGCAACTGGAATTAAATCAGGAAAAAAAACTTAAACTCTTGTCCATGTTTTGATGCAGCACCTCCCTATCAGCGACTGCCTTGCTTTATGATAACACTAAAAAATCCTCGGATATATTGACACTGTTCCCTATTCCCTATTCCCTATTCCCTTTTTCTATCAATCTTATGTTTACCTATTAAATAAAAATACTATATACTCAGAGTAGCTGACGGAATTTTAGATGGACTTTAACTCAGGGCGTCAAGGGTTTTACACAGAAACAAATCAGCCAGATGACCAAATTCATTTGGCAAAAGCAGCGCTTTATATCGCTCAGGAAGAATATCCGGATCTGGCTATTGATGATTACCTCAATGCCTTAGATGTGATGGCATCTGAAGTAGAGGAGCGTTTGCCTGAGCAACGCTATCCCCTGCGAGTGATTAAGACTCTGAATCAGTATTTCTATGATGACCTAGGATATTCGGGTAATAGGAGTGATTACTATGATCCCCGTAATAGTTTCCTAAATCAGGTAATTGATCGGCGCACAGGTATTCCCATTAGCCTTTCGGTGGTGTACCTGGAAGTCGCTCGACGCCTTGATTTTCCCATGGTTGGTATTGGGATGCCAGGGCATTTCTTAATTCGCCCAGAGTTTGAGCAGGTGGGTATCTTTGTGGATGCTTTCGATGGTGGTGAGATTTTATTTCAACAAGACTGCGAGGAACGACTAACCCAAATTTATGGTCATCCGGTAACCCTACAACCACGTTTCCTAGCACCAGTGAGTAATCGGCAGCTGTTGGCACGGATGCTAATGAATCTTAAATTAATTTACCTCAATCGCCAAGACTTACCTAGAGCACTAGCTGCAGTTGAGCGGATGTTGTTGCTGTTTCCTAATGCACCGGTAGAACTGCGGGATCGGGGGCTGATTTACTCCCAGTTGGGATATTTATCAGAAGCATGCCAGGATTTGGAACATTATTTGGAAATCCTGCCCCAAGCTGAGGATGCTGATATCATTCGTCGGTTACTTGAACAGATCGCAAATAGGTAAAGGCTTCTATGCATGGGCTTGACTAATCACCAATGCCTAATCCCTAATGACTGCACTCACGTCGGTAAATCTCCTCTGCTACTAATTTAAGACGTCTGAGTTGGGCTTTCATATCATTCTGAGTCCATTGGGCAGCAAAGCTGTTGAATCCCCAGCTAACGATGGGGTTGGGAATTTCAAATTCAAAACGGTTGACCAAACGGGTGCCTTGTTCAGCTGGCTGACACTCCCAGCGGTCTCGTCCTTTGAAAAAACCCTGGAACTGCCAAACCACTAACCCTGGCTTGCGGTCGATAACCACACTCTTGAGAGTGGGCTGCAACCAGGGAATGTTAATTATAAACCGCGAGCGACTCCCGACATCAGTACTCCACTGCCCCACTGATTCACAACGCAAAATCGGGTTGAGCCAGCGATGCATTAAGCTCTGGTCAGTGATACAGCGCTCGACAATGGTGGCGCTGGCATTAATTTTAATGGATTGTTCAAAAATTTGGGCGTTTTGCATGTAAAATTTCCACATTATCGAAGAGGGGAGTTTGAGGGGAAAAGAATACCCCGTCCTCTTAGGTCGGGGATGAATTTTCCCCTCAATGGCGTTAATAAGCGAAAAAACTGGGTATCGATCCTACCCGGCTACCCCCGGAACGTTCGCGCAGCGTGGCCAAAGGCCAGGGAAAGTTACGCCCATGGAGTTAACAGCCACTTAGTTGGTTGTGCCTGGGAATCCCCATCCTATAAGGGTTGGGGAGGTTCAATGGACTATCTTGATTACCGTGGCAGCTAGCCACACTACCAGACCACTAGAGTTGTGAGGAGGAAAAATTAATCAAGACTTGATTTTTGTACATCAATTGGCTCTAAATATAAGGGTTACATCTTGAGTGACTGACAAACCTACCAAGAAATCTTTCAGCTCCCGAGTGTCCGACGTCACATCGGGGCAAATGCCGATTCAACACTCCATCAAGTTACCCAGCCTAATTTAGGGAGTAAGACCCCCTAAGCTAACTAGTTGACTGCGTCGGCAACTATGGGTAAATTATATCAGCACTCCTGGGTCAAGATTTGTCAGTTAGGCAAGATTAAGCCACATCTGTGGAAAATTTGAGGAGTAAAACGTTCTCGATGAACATCTCAACCTTTACTTTTAAATCTTCTTGTCGTACCTTCTGCTCAAGGTTCTTTTAAGTCAGCACCCTCCTCTGAAGAGACCAGGCTTAGATAGCCTGCCTTCAGGTAGCTGACCAGCCTAAGACCTTGACCCAAGGGGTTGCCCTTACAGTAAAGGATCTACGTTGTTGGCAAGTGTTAAAGTTCCTACCTTGGGGTACTTTGCCCGCTCCAAGCTCTAGAACCGAGTCGTTAAACACTTAGACCAGGGGTAAGACAGTGCGGTTCGGAAAGTACCGACCAACAACGTTGGCCAGGCAAACCTTACCTTGTGCAGCAGATAAGGCGATTCCGGCTTGAACTGGAAAGCACAATAACTGCACCTCTTGTTGTCCAGCTGTTTTTGGGACGGCAGCCTATACCGCCGCGTCGCGGGTCCTCTGGGGTCACCAGAGGCGCAGCTTCCCCGCTCCCAAACTTATCTAGTTGAGACGATAATACCGTGCTCCTCACCAGACCACAGTAGTCACAAGGAACTTAAGGAACTTAAGAAACTTAGGGTTGCCTGTGACATTGGACAATTTAAGTAAGAACAAAGACTATGAATGGAACTTGGGAAGGTATCTTCCAAATTGTAGGAGTGGGTGTGCAGCCATCGGCACACCTGGTTTTAGCCCAGACAGGATCTCCCGCATTTCCCGCATTAAACCAAATTTTGGCAGATGGGGGAACCACCTTACTGAATGTGGTTAAAGCGATCGCAATCTTAGTCATTGGTCTTATCCTGGCTAAGATTGCTGCTGGTATTACCAAAGCAGTACTGAATCGCACCAATATTGACAACAACATTGCTCAGTGGGCTACTGGCGGCCAGTCAGGAACCCAGCCTCCTCCAATTGAGCAATGGTTATCCGGCGCGGTTTTCTGGATTATCATCGTTTTCACGGTAGTGGCGGTTCTAGAAACCCTCAAGCTAGATACGGTTTCCGGACCCCTGAATAGTTTTCTAGACACCATCCTTGGCTTCCTGCCCAGTGTCTTTGGTGCGGCGATTCTCTTGGGTGTTGCCTGGTTACTAGGAACTATCGTCAAGATGATAGTAGTCAGGACGCTCAATGCATTGAATATCGATCAGCGCTTGGGTGAGCAAGTCGGCGATGCTGGCACTAGTCAGTTCTCTCTGGCTCAAACCATTGGCAATGCCCTGTACTACTTAATCTTCCTACTGTTTCTGCCATCGGTATTAGAAACCCTAGGCTTACAGGGAACTCTCGATCCAGTACTAAGTATGCTGGGCGAGATTTGGGGGATTGTACCCAATATTGGCGCAGCCATCGCAATTGGTGCTATTGGTTGGTTTATTGCTCAACTTGTACAACGTCTTGTCACTAGTTTCTTGACAGCAGCAGGTACAAATCAGCTCGGGGAGCGGTTTGGACTGAGTAGCTCTGGTGGTCGCTCCCTAGCAGGGATTATCGGTACGATTGTCTATGTCCTGATTTTGATTCCCGTTGCTACCGCTGCCCTTAATGCCTTGCAGATCCAGGCAATCTCTGGCCCTTCGATCGCAATGTTAAGCCAGGTTACTAATACCATCCCCAAACTATTTGCTGCGGCTGGTATTCTGGCAGTTTTCTACGTAATTGGACAGTTTGTTAGTGATCTGGTCACCAACGTCCTGACAGACCTTGGCTTCAACAATCTATTTAATTGGCTAGGTTTTTCCACCAGCGCTCCTAGCACCACGGATCAAACAACTGATGAAACAGCAGAATCAGAAACACCACAGAACCCACTTACCAGTCGCACCCCTTCTGAGCTAGCGGGACTGCTTGTACTGATCGGTATCATGATCGCTGGTATTGTGGCAGCAACGGATGTGTTACAGATTCCCGCCTTAACTGACATTGTTGGTGGGGTCGGTTTCATTGGTGCTCGGGTGCTGTCCGGGTTAGTAGTCCTTGCTATCGGTCTGTTCCTAGCTAATTTTGCTTTCAACTTGATTACTGGCTCTGGCGCTCGCCAATCCAATATCCTGGCACAAGTAGCTAGGATTGCGATTATTGCCTTTTCTTTAGCTCTAGGTCTACAACAAATGGGCATTGCCCCTGATATTGTGAACTTAGCCTTTGGTTTGCTCTTAGGCGCAATCGCTGTTGCGATCGCATTAGCCTTCGGTCTCGGAGGTCGCGATGTTGCTGGTGAGCAAGTTAGAGAATGGCTAGATTCTTTCAAAAAGTAAGTCCAAGTTATTCCCGTAGCGTCGCCTATTGGCCAAGGTTGTTCGTCCTTTTTGAATTAAGAATTAAGAATGTAGAATGTAGAATTCTTAATTCTTAATTCTACATTCTGCATTCTGACAGACAACCTTCAACCTTCAACTTTTGATAATCTTGCCCTCAATTCTCCTTTAATGCGATGGAGAATTGAGGTTTCGTCTAGAGAGGAGAGAATTCGTCTAACAACGGCTTTTGGTCCATCTTCTCCCCAGGATGCGCCATTGGCTAAATAGGTTTTGGTAATTTCTCCAATACCATAGCCAGAAACTCCAGCAACACTAGCTTGGGTGATGGCAACTGACATATATGGCGCTAGGGAAACCCCACCAGTTACAGGGGCAGAAATCCCCAAAATACTTTTTAAGCTACTCAATCCCAAGTTAGCCAAGAGTTCACTAGCACCAATACCTCCCATACTCATAGCGATTTTTTGTAATAATTGAATAGCTCCCTGCTCAGTCATCGGAATACCATAGAGACGGGATAAAGTAAGAATCATTACCACATCAACTACAGTAGCGGTGAGGATATCCACAACAGTAACTGGATTGAGAGCAATGACAAATGCTTTAGTTATTACTGCTTTCCAGATAATTTGATTAGCACTATCATCCCGAATCTTCATTTTTCGGTTGACCAAGTTTTCATTCAACTCATCGGCGTAAAGCATGGTGTTAAGAGCAACAAGGGATTTACCTTCCCGATGTAAAATCTCCAGAATTTTTAGTTTCAAATCGTCAATCTGGGGTTTCCCTCGGCGGCGCTTGACCTGAATGCTGCCATTAGGCGATCGCACTGCTACAGATACCAAAGGTGAAGCAGCAACCATCACAATTTCTGCTGGTGAAAGCAACTCCTTGACCCGTTCATCCCGAATTTTGCTGTAAATTGCCATGCGATCAGCATCAGGATATTGGTCAATCTTGTTGAACACCAGTAACATCGGTTTACCACTAGCTCTTAACTGAGATAGAGCTTGGTACTCTACCTTAGTCATATCACCAGCAATAATAAACAACAGTAAATCTGCCTGTTTAGCTACCTCTAGGGCTAAGGCTTCCCGAGTTT
Organism: Moorena sp. SIO1F2; assembly: GCF_010672755.1. NCBI lineage: Bacteria > Bacillati > Cyanobacteriota > Cyanophyceae > Coleofasciculales > Coleofasciculaceae > Moorena > Moorena sp. SIO1F2. The sequence goes on along the minus strand of NZ_JAAHFV010000039.1, from coordinate 23,812 downwards.
CCCCATCTACTTCATCAATTCCTGGGGTATCGATTAGCTGAATTTGGGAATTACCAATACTGGGTAGGGCAACCTGGAGAATATCCTGTTGACTATGGGTTTGACTAGGGGGCTGCCAATGGGCAGTTTGAGCATTCTGGGTTACCCCATGTAGGGCACCAGTTTCAAATACAGGTTGACCGACCAAGGCATTGAGTACAGAGGATTTCCCCCGTCCCACCATGCCAAAGGCAGCAATTTGGATACAGGTATTTTCCAGCTTCTGAAGCAGATTGCCTAAGTCTTGGATTTGAGCATCTAAACCAGCTTTTTCTCTACGGGATAGGTCAAGATTAGCTACTAGATCCCTGAGGGAGTCTTGTGCCTGTTTGTAATTCAGTTCTGCCTGGATTTGCTCAAAACCTGAAATTGCGCTATCTAAATCCTGATCAAGATCTAGAGAGTTAATAGAGTCAGACTCAGGCCAGAATTCGGTCAAAACGGCACCTCCTGCTAGGACACTTCTGCTTTCGATCCTAGAGCATCAGTTCAGGAATCACTTTTGATAAATCACTCATTATAGAAATAGATGCCTCACAGCTGACATCGGTTACATCCATTATTCATCCCTTGCGACTTCCTGATTCCAACCCACAGCTGTAGAAGAGTTAATTATTGCCTTACACCATTGGTTCGATGCAAACCATAGGAGAGATATGAGATGATCAGCCAATTCTTAAGTGTTAGTCTAACCTTGCCGATGCTCCTGAACTTAGGTCAGAGTCTCACGGATACCCAAATCCTAAATTATGGTAAAGTTAATAATTATACACCAACATGGACAAATTTTCAGGGTAAACTCAATAGTCAAAACCCACCATCGTTATCCTTGGCAAGCCGGGATGAAACAAAAGACCAAGAACAGAAATGTGAGTGGCTAGACATATGTTCAGAATTTAGGGGGGCATCTTTATTGGTTAGCGAAACCCTTTTATAAAAGGTAAGTTAGGTGCTACACAAACGTGGGAATTAGCATTGTCCTGCGACTAAATCAGGTAAGGAAAATTACGCTATAATGGTACTAGATCTGCCAAGATTCTACAAAGCTTGTAATCCCAGCAAGCCCCTGAGCATGGGAGATGTCAATGATAGAAAATACTATATTGATTTTTCCCCAGTTAGAGGAAATAAAATTATTGAGTCTCTCAAGCGAACCATCACCCTAATTTCTCCAGATGAGCCGACTTGTCAGCTGTTTACAGGGCATATTGGCTGTGGTAAATCCACAGAATTACTTAGACTAAAAGCTGAGTTAGAGCAACAGAAATTTCATGTGGTTTATTTTGAGTCGTCTCAAGATTTAGACATGGCTGATGTTGATCTAAGCGATATTTTGCTGAGTATAGCTGGTCAAGTCAGTGAAAGTCTGGAGAAAATTAAAATTAATATAAAACCAGGCTATTTTGTCAATCTTTTTACAGAAATTACCGATTTTTTGCGCACACCAATTGAATTGGGTGCTGAAGCAGAATTGTCGGTAGGCATTGGCAAAATAACGGCTAAAACTAAGGAAAGTCCTAAACTGCGGCGTCGATTGCGGGAATACCTCGAACCTCGCACTAGTGGAATCTTAGACTCGATTAATGAAGAACTACTAAAACCTGCTACCACTACCCTGAAGAAAAAGGGCAAAGCGGGACTAGTGGTGATTGTGGATAATCTGGATCGGGTGGATATTCGCCCCTTACCCTCTGGGCGATCGCAACCAGAATATTTATTCATTGACCGGGGTGAACAGTTACGCCGACTCAATTGCCATATTGTTTACACAATTCCCTTGGCGTTAACTTTCTCCAATGAGTGCGAAACCCTGAAGAATCGCTTAGGTGGTGGACTTACTCCTAAAATCTTACCGATGGTGCCAGTTAAACTGCGCACAGGTCAGGAGTTTCCCGATGGCATGGCTTTGCTACGAGAAATGGTACTGGTTAGAGCTTTCCCCAATCAAACTCCTGAGGAACGATTTGCTTTGCTCCCGGAGGTATTTGATAATATAGAAACTTTAAACCGCCTGTGCCAAATTAGTGGTGGTCATGTGCGCAACTTGCTAGGATTGTTGTTTGATTGTCTTAGGCAAGAAAACCCACCGATTCCCAGTGAGTGTTTAGAAAATGTGATTCTCGAACGTCGGGATTATCTGATCTCATCAATTACTGATGAGGAGTGGGAATTACTTTTCCAGGTGGTGCAACAGCAAAAAGTCAGGGGTGATACGGAATACCAAACCCTATTGCGCAGTATGTTTGTCTTTGAATACCGCGATCGCGATGGAAATTGGTTTGGTATAAATCCAGCATTAGAAGAGGCACCGCAGTTTAAGTCATGGTTGAAACAAAATCACCAGCAGACGCTGCCCAATACAACGATAGTACATTAAAGGCTCTCTCTAGAGCGATCGCATTTTCACAAGGGGAATTTTCCCTTGTGATCGTGCGATGTAACTACCAGGGTTTGCAACAACAGATGCTGCAACGCCTCAAAGCACTGTGTCAGCACCAATACCCGATTACAGAGTTTATCATACCGCCATCGGCTACCACCCTTTACACCACCATCCAAAACTACGAACACAGGGAATTGGGGCGTGGACAGGACAGGGGGATAGACAGATGCGGGGACAGGCAGAGTTCTAGCCCCATTGACCCTTCATCCCCTGACCCTCTTACCTCCTCACCCCCTCATGCCGCATTACTGATTGTTGGTTTAGAGTCAGTGGTTGCCCTTGAGGAATTACTTACCTCTACTAATCAAGTCCGGGATGAGTTTCGTAAACGCCTAACCTTTCCTCTAATATTGTGGGTTAATGACCAGGTATTGCAAAAACTGATGCGGTTGGCACCAGATTTTGCCAGTTGGGCAGCCACTCCCCTCAAGTTTGAACTGACCACCACAGAGTTAGTCAATTTTCTCGGACAAAAGGCTCAAATAGTATTTGCCTGTCTATTGAACTCTGGAGAGCCTTCCCCCCCAACCACGCCACAAATCCCCAATCCCAACCTATCCTTTAGGAACACCCAAGGCTCTCAACCAACCAACCTCCAACCAACCTCCAACCAACCAACCAACCTTGGCCTATTGGCCACGCTACGCGAACAACATTCAACCTCCCAACATTCAACCTCCCAACAACCTCCCAACCTCCAACCTCCCAACCTCCAACCAACCAACCCCGATATTTCTATTACCTATTCGAGGAACTCAGCACTCCAAAACCAACGTCGATTTGAACTGGATTTTGCCCTAAAAGATTTACATAGTCGTGGCATTACCTTAGATAAGGAATTAGATGCCAGTCTAGACTTTGTTTTGGGTCTAGATGACTATATAAGCGATCGCATAAATCTAGCCAAGAAGCGGTTTCGTAAAAGCTTAAGAGTTTGGCAGCAAACCGATAACTTAGAACGGCAGGGGTTATTATTGTTTTATCTCGGTTTGTGTTACTGTCGCCAGGCTGACCAAAATCAAGCTCATAAACAGCGCTATTGGGAAGAAGCTTGGCCGTATCTGCATCGATGTATGGGAATTTTCACCCAAGCGGGGCGTCACGATCTGGTGGCTATTTTTATTAGTAAGCTAGCTGAACTGCTGCAGCATCTACAAGCGTGGTCATTCTTACAAACCACCTCTCAACAGGCTCTGTCCCTTCATGAAACCTATGGGACTCAGGTGCAACTAGCCCAAGATTACGGTTTTCTGGCAGAAGTAGCCCTTGAGCAATCCCGATGGGACGATGCTGGTCAATTAGCGGAGAAAGCTCTATTAATTTTGGTTGTTGCTGCTGATGATCAGCCCCATGACCAAGGCTTGCATCCATTGCTATTAGCCCAGCTCTATCGATTATTTTTGGTAAAATCCCAAGGAAAGCAGGGAAATTTAGCAGAAGCGGTCAAGCAGCTGGAAAAAGCGAGTGATAAACTGGCAGATGCCATAGAATCCAGCAATTATCGCTATGAGCCTCAGCGTTACCTGCACCTGTTGGAACGATTACGTAGCCTTTACTTTGAACAAGGGCAATACCTAGAAGCATTTCGGATTAAACAAGAACAACGGGCAGTGGAGCAGCTGTATGGCTTCCGTGCCTTCATTGGTGCTAGTCGTCTACAGCCACCACGAGGAGCCAACAATCCCAGCTGGCATGGCGTACAGCCACAAGACCTTATTCCCCAGGAAATGGCAGCTTCCGGACGTCAGCGAGATGTAAACCGCTTAATGGAACGGATTACCCGTGCTGATCACAAACTGACAGTGATTCATGGTCAGTCAGGGGTTGGAAAAAGTTCCATTGTCCATGCCGGATTAGTGCCAGCACTCAAAAATAGACCCCTTGGCGATCGCATTGGGTTACCGATTGTGGTGCAAGTTTACACCGATTGGGTGGGGGAACTCCATAAACACTTGGCCGATCAGGTATCAGGAAATGGAAATGAAGACCCCTTGATCAGGGAAAAATTTCTAAACTCTAATGGTAATGGTAACGGTAATGGTAACGCCCTAATTGATTCTGTCCTGGAGCAATTACAACACAACGCCGACAATAACTTATTAACGGTTTTAATTTTTGATCAATTTGAAGATTTTTTCTCGGTTTATTCCCATCAATCCCAACGAAAACGGTTTTATTATTTTTTAGTAAATTGTCTTAAGCTACCCTATTTAAAACTAATTTTTTCTATCCGAGATAACGCCTTACATAAATTACTAGAACTAGAACACTACACGTGGGAAGTCATAGAAAGTAATATCTTAGATAAAAAGATTCGTTATCCATTAGTCAATTTTTATTTAAAAGATGCTTATTCTGTTATTCAAAGCTTAACCCATCGGGCTAATTTTTATTTAGAGCCAGCTTTAATTGATGAATTAGTCAGAGAATTAGGGGCTGAAATTGGAGAAGTTCGTCCCATTGAGTTGCAAGTAGTAGGAGCTCAGCTTCAAGCTGAAAATATTACTACCTTAGCTCAGTACCAGTACCATGGTCCCAAAGCCAAACTGGTGGAGCGGTTTTTAGAAAAAGTTATTAAAGATTGCGGTCTTGAGAATGAAACAGCGGCTTGGCTAGTGTTGTCGTTACTCATTGATGACAATAAAAATCGACCCCTTAAGAATCGCTCCGAGCTAGCCATAGAGTCATGCTTAGAAGACCATACCTTAGATTTAATTTTAGAAATTTTTGAGAAATCAGGATTAGTATTTCTATTACCAGAAGTTACGATCAACCGCTATCAACTGGTTCACGATTACCTGGTAGACGTTATCCGCCAGAAAAAGCAATCGAAACTGCAAGCAGAATTAGAAAATCTCCGCGAGAAAGACAAACAGAGCCAGGATAAAATTGAGCAACTGGTTAAAGAACAAGAACTCCAAAACCAACTGACCAAAATAACTAAAAAACAAAGGAAAACCGAAGAAAAGCTGAATCGAATTCTCAGGCAACGATTGCGAGAAGCACGTTGGGCAGGAATGGCACTGTTCAGTCTGATGGTGATTACCGGTATACTTGGGGTTCGCTACGCTATCAGTAAAACCAACAACCATTTGAGTGACCTGAGCTACTCCTCAAAAGCTCTAGTTGATGCCAACAGAACCTTAGATGCCCTCATCCTTAGTTTAGAGGCAGCCCAGGAATTGCAGCAATCCCTTGGGGTTAATCCAGAGACCGAGACACGGGTAGTCACTGCTCTACAACAGGCAGTTTATGGGGTCAGAGAACGTAACCGTTTAAAGGGACATCGGGATTGGGTTAGTAGTGTCAGTTTTAGCCCAGATGGTAAGCTGATTGCCTCTGGGAGTCGAGACAAGACTATCAAACTTTGGCGCAAAAACGGTACCTTGCTCAAAACGTTGCGAGGTCATCGGGCTGGAATCCAAAGTGTCAGTTTTAGTCAAGATGGTCAGATGCTGGCTAGTGGTAGCGAAGACAAAACCGTCAAGCTGTGGCGTAAGGATGGCTCCCTGATCATGACCTTAGATGGGCCAGATGGGCATACCGAAACAGTCCATTGTGTTAGGTTTAGCGCTGATAGCCAGATGATCGCATCGGCTAGTGAGGATAAAACCGTCAAACTATGGAGTAAAGATGGTGTTTTACTCCATACTCTCACTGGTCACAGTGATTCAGTGTTAGGGGTTAGTATTTCTCCCAATGGTCAGTTAATTGCTTCTGCTAGTAAAGACAAAACTATCAAACTTTGGCGCAGGGACGGAACACTGCTGAAAACCTGGCAAGCTCATACACAACCAGTGGTGAGTGTCAGTTTTAGTCCTGATGGCAACACTATTGCCTCTGCCAGTACAGACAACACTGTCAAACTCTGGCAAACTAATGGGGAATTAATCGATACCCTCGAAGGTCATCGTAATTGGGTTCTGGATGTCAGTTTTAGCTCGGATGGTCAGAGGCTAGCTACCGCTAGTGCTGATCACACCATCAAACTCTGGGCTCGTGACGGGGAATTAATCGAAACCTTGGCTGGACATAGCGAGATGGTGGTAGATGTCAGTTTTAGTCCGGACAACAAGACGATTGCCTCTGCTAGTGTAGACAAAACCATTAAACTCTGGGCTCGTGACGGGGGGATACTGGCTCCGATCCGCCATAATCAAGCTGTCAGAAGTGTAAGTTTCAGCCCCAATGGTGAAATGATTGCTACTGCTAGTGCGGACAATACTATTCAACTGTTGAGCCGTAAGGATCGTAGTAGAAAAGCCTTCTCGGCTCATGGTGAAGGGTTGACTGAAATTAGTTTCAGCCCTGATAGCACGATCATGGCTAGCGCTAGTGAAGATAAAACGGTGAAACTCTGGAATTTAGATGGCTCCTTGCTTCATACTCTAGAAGGACACCAGGATCAGGTTTGGGGAGTTAGTTTTAGTCCCGATAGTAAGTTAATTGCTTCTGCTAGTGCTGACGAAACCGTTAAACTCTGGGATTTAGATGGCACCTTGTTGAAGACCTTAGAGGGGCACCAGGATAAAGTTTGGGGGGTCAGTTTTAGCCCAGACAGCAAACAGATTGCCTCTGCTAGTAGTGATGGAACGGTAAAACTCTGGAATCGTGAGGGCAAGTTGCTCAATACGTTGAAAGAGCATAATGATGCTGTCAATTGGGTCAGTTTTAGTCCAGATGGCGAGATGATTGCTTCTGCTAGTAGTGATGGCACGGTAAAACTCTGGAATCGTGATGGCAAGTTGCTCAATACCTTGAAAGGCCATAATGGTGCCGTGAATTGGGTTAGTTTTAGTCCTGATGGAACCTTAATCGCATCTGCTAGTGGTGATACAACGGTTAATCTTTGGAGTCGGGATGGACATTTAATTAATACCTTTAAGGGACACAACGATTCGGTGTTTGGAGTTAGTTTTAGTCCCGATAGTAAGTTAATTGCTTCTGCTAGTAAAGACAAAACCGTGATTTTGTGGAATTTGGATGTGGATTATTTGCTACGGCGCGGTTGTAGTTGGTTGTACGATTATTGGCACCATAACCGTGATGCTCAAAGGGATAAGCTTTGTGGATTTTCACTATAGGAAGGGAGTAGGGAGTAGGGAGTAGGGAGTAGGGAATCGGGAGTCGGGAGTAGCGCTATACTTTATTAACTATTGCCTATTGCCTATTGCCTATTGCCTATTGCCTATTGCCTATTGCCTATTGCCTGTTCCCTGTTCCCTATTCCCTATTCCCTAAAATCAAAAAATTGTGTACCTCAACCCATTGACAATTACTATCTATGGAAACTCAATCTGATTCAAACCTAACTGATTCAAACTTAAGTAAAATAGCTTCTGGAGAAACCTGGAACTATGAAGCGACGGTGGCTAAAGTTGAAACCATTATTAGGAAAATAGAAACGGGAGAACTAGAACTAGCAGAGGTGTTTGATCAGTTCTCCGCTGCTGTCGAATATCTCCATCAATGTGAGGATTTTATGGCTAAGCGACAGCAACAGATGGATTTGTTGATTGAGACGCTGACTAATGATTCTGATTTTTAATAGTAATTTAAGCATATGCGCTACGCGCAGGCTAAGCGAACAGCTATCAGCAATCAGCGGTCAGCTTGTGAATAAAAGAGGTAAGCATGGGTTTAATAGTCACAGGCTAGAAGCCTGTTCCACAAACTAGAAGCCTGTTCCACAAAGCTGACCGCTGACCGCTGACCGCTGACCGCTGACATCAGCCCATCCCTTGAATACCAACATGTCCAGCAAAGGCATACCAATCTTCACTAAAGCCTTTGAATTCCAGATCTTTCAGGGTAAATTTTACGTGATTCTCCTCCACAGTAAACTTAACCGTATTATCAGCATTAGGTTGATCTGTCACAATCACCAATTCAGTGCCTGCTGGAATTTCCTGCTTTGATGCTTCATTCAACATACTAGATTGAATAGGAGCTCGCTTAATTACCGTATCTTGATTAAAGAAAAGGTTAAGTAAAACGGGTTGATTGACTAAGGTATTCTGATAAATAGGAATGTTTAAAGCAGTCTGATCGTTTTGTTTAGACACTACATTACTAACAGTTTCTACCGGTTGCAGACTCTCCATCATAATTGCAACATGGTCTTCAAAGGCATACCAATCACCACTGAAACCCTTAAAAGCAATATCTTTTAAACCCAGTTTAATGTGATTGCCAGATTCCTGACCATAATAGCGAAGTACTAATAGAGTACCTGCTGGTACCATCTGACGTTTATTATCAGGCAATTGCGACGATTGAATCGGCTCTTGCTTGAGATAGCTATCTTGCTTAAACAGAATTCTTAATACATTTGCCATGACACTGTTTTTACTTGGGTAAGCTAAAAATCAAACTTTTAGAATTAAGAATGTAGAATTAAGAATGTAGAATTAAGAATTAAGAATGTAGAATTCACCATTCTGCCTTCTGCCTTCACCATTCTGCCTTCACCATTCTTCATGGTCCATTATAAATTATCAATTCACCATTCACCATTCTTAATTCTTCATTCACCATTCTGCCTTCTGCCTTCACCATTCACCATTCTTCATTCTTCATTCTTCATTCTTCATTCTTCATTCTTCATTCTAAATTCTTCATTCTAAATTCTTCATTCAACTAATACTACCCCGTTTACGAGCTTCCTTATAAGATATTCCCACATTCTTGACACCTGCCCGAATCATTTGTTGTTCAAGCAAAGCAAAGAAGCGATTCCGGTCACCGGCCTTTATCACCGCCTGATTATGAGCTTCAGACACAGCAATGGGATAACCATATCCTTTATAGACCTGCCCCAGCATTAAACTCAAGGCTTGATTGAGCAATGCCGAATTTTGGGCTACCCATTCTGGCATCTCGATACGAGCAATTTCTGTGCCAACATGGACATAACAGAAATAGATCCGATGATGGTCGTATAAATCCAGAATCCGTGCGGAACTCTGAAATAGAGGGCTACGCTGTCCTGGTTTCAATAAACTTGCCCAGAGAGTGGTATCCCGGAGGGGGTCAATCACCTGACAGGGCAACTTGTCGGTTAGATTACCACATTGGGTGATACATTTTGGTGTTTCATAGGGACAAGCTGGTAATCTGAGGAAATTAACCATTTCCACACTACGAGAAGCACTCAGGTAGCCGATCAGGGGTACATTAACAGAACGCAACTGCTCCCAAGCTGTTAGAATCGGAGGCAATATGCGATCGCGTGCTTCCCCTGGCATCCCATCAAGAAACCAGTAAATTAGGGAACCATCTACTATCGCTAGATTGGGGGTATCCCTGTGGGGAGCTGGTGGTTTCACCCAACGGCAAGCCATTTCTGCTAACATCGATACCTCGGAAATCGTGCGCCGATGCCCCATCCACTCCTGCGTGCGAATCCCCCACTGACGAGAAATATATAAGTCTTCCGGTCGGTAGAACACTTCGGGCATACTATCCAACAGAGGATACAGACTTTGTCCATAGTGCAACATTACCCGACCCACATTAATCACATAACAGTAGAGGATTTCGTGGTGAGACGGGGCAATTTGAGACCCATCGGTGGCGAAAACACTATGGCTTTCAGGGGGAATACTGATATCAACACAAGTATCTAGAGGTTCGGCAGGTGTTGCCGCCGTGAAGATCATGCGATCGCGCCATTCTTGATGAGACTTGAGCAAACTCTCTTGTTGTGTTTTAGCCTTTGCCAGTAATTGTTCAGCCCGTTCTAGGCGTTGGCGAGACGCCACCGCTTCTAGTCTCAGGTGCTTACTAATACCAGGAATTTGTCCTGCCAGTTTTGCCAGATCAAGCATGGAGAGCTCATCATTAGATTTACTGTAGATTTACGAATTTCAAACTAGTTATCTGTAACACAGGTTTTTTGTGATCCTAAACGACTCATTCAGTGATCCTAAACGACTCATTCAGTGATCCTAAACAAACACAGATAAATAAACACAATTGTATACATCAGGCTCCAATAACAAACCTGATCCTATACATCAGCCTCAGATCACAAACACGATTGCATACATTACCTTTTCATACTGACAGTATCCATGTCCGTAATTTCGTCAGTAATTTCTAGGAGGTAAGATTTTATGAAGAATCGCCAGTTAATCAAGTCCTTGTCCCTGGCATCTGCAGCAGTCATTGGTGGTAACGCCCCAGCTCAAGCCATAGACTTCGACTTCAGCTATCAACCAGGGACTTCCTCCCCATCCGTCGCAGGAATGGGGTATCCTTTGCAGAACATAGTTGGTTGTTATCTCCATGGGCGTAACTTTCCCGCGCACCGAACGCGCCCCGCGTGGCCTATGGCCAGGGTAGCTGAGTAGGGTCAATACCCAGTTTTTTTGAGACCCTTACTTTTTATATTAACACTATTTGAGACGGAATATTCATCCCCGACCTAATTCGACGGGGTATTCTTTTCCCTCTCAAACTCTCCCACTCTGATAAAACGAATGCGATGCTCAGCATTTAGCCGCTACGCGATTGGCCTATGGCCACGCTAAAAGCGATCGCATACATCAGCCTGGCATACTCAAAGCATAGATTTACCAGAATAAAGTTAAAATTATCCTTAATTTTAGGTTACCAATGTCATTTTATCCAGCCACCGTAGTCTAGAGAATTTACCAATAGATTATGAAAACCAGCCCTCTATAATTTTCTATGATTTTTGAATATTTTGATGACATAACTAGTTTAGTTATATAGGAAAGGGAACAGCGGATCTGGGAACAGGGAGTAGGGAGTAGGGAATAGGGAGTAGGGAGTAGGGAGTAGGGAGTAGGGACTTCGGAGCAGCGATGCAGACTGGTCTTGGGGGTTTCCAAGTCACTTGCTCATCTGACTTTTCACACTCCCCACACTTCCCACACTTCCCCAGGGTAAGCGCATCTAATTTTGTATAAAAAAGTACAGATTTATTGATTAATATATGTATAAGTAAAGCCAGTTTGAGTATTAATGATGTTAAGTAGTATCGTGATTAGCATTGTGTCTACTTTAGATTAGGGTTAGTCTCATGGGTAATGGTTTTCAATCTCGAACAGTTTCGAAATTAAACTCGAAAGCTTTAAGTGTAGCTAAAGCGACTGCGTTAACTGAAAAAATGGCATTAATTTTCAGCGAGATAGAAGACCCCCGTGTGGCTAGAACACGTGTCCATTTGTTAACAGATATTTTAATCATCGCAATACTATCAGTAATTGCAGGAGCCAAGGGATGGGAGGATATGGAAAATTATGGATTAAGTAAATATGAATGGCTAGAGCAATTTTTAGCTTTACCTAAAGGTATCCCAAGTGCAGACACATTTCGCCGAGTGTTTGTTCGCGCAGCGTCTCCTATGGAGTTGCGTATCAACCCAAAAATATTCGAGAGATGTTTTAGACGTTGGGTCCAATCGATAGTTGAGACAGTAGAAGCACAGGTAATTCCCATTGACGGTAAAACTATCAAAGGCTCTTATGATAGAGTACTGGGAAAAACCGCTTTGCACTTAGTCAGTGCATGGAAAGCGTGAATATCGTATTGTTTTAGGACAAGTAAAAGTAGCTGATAAATCAAATGAAATCACGGCAATTCCCGCCTTATTAGAATTACTAGATTTAGCTGGATGTATCGTAACAATTGATGCTATGGGTACGCAAACTGCCATTGCCTCTCAAATTATCAGTGCCAAAGCTGATTACGTTTTAGCTCTTAAAGCCAACCATCCTACCCTTCATAAACAAGTAAAAGATTGGTTTTATAAAAACCTAGAACAGGGATTTAAAGGGATTCATCATAGTTATGATAAACGGATAGAAAAAGGTCATCATCGGACTGAAACAAGGCAAGTGTGGTGTGTTCCAATATCTGAAATATCACCTCTACATAACCAAGATGATTGGGTCGGACTTAAGTGTATTGTCATGGTGATAAGAGTACGTCATCTGTGGAACAAAACTACACGCGAAGTTCAGTTTTACTTAACGAGTTTGGATTGTGATGCTCGTAAATTAGGGAAAGCTATCCGTCTCCACTGGGGTGTAGAAAATGGGTTGCATTGGACTTTAGATGTCACTTTTCATGAAGATGCTTGCCGTGTTCGTACTGGCCATGCTCCACAAAACTTATCATTGCTGCGACGAATTGCACTTAACGCATTGAATTTAGAGCAATCGTTCCGGCGTAGTAATCGTCAAAAATCGAATCGAGCTGCCATGGATAATAACTATATGTTGACGATTATCGCTGCTTGTTTATCTCATTATCATGATGCCTCAAAACCTTTATGTCAATAGGTTTTGAGATGCGCTTACCCTGCACACTTCCCACACTTCCCCTGAATAGTTTAGGGACATAAAAGTTTTAGTTGCGTCTGTTTTTAAGCAGAAATTATTGGCAGAATAACTTTCCTTTTACCTATACTTTTGAATAAATACAGCATTTCCCAATAGATCATAAGAGACCATTTATAAAGTAAAAATAAAGGAAGTAAGCGATCGCGCTTTGATCAACTCTAATGTATCAAAGGAAAACAAGTGAGCAGCTTCAAGTGAAATCAAGACTGAGAAAAGCATATAAGAGTGATGTCACAGATGCAGAGTGGAAAATCATTGAACCTCTTCCGGCTCCAAAATCAGGAGGTCGCCCCCGTACAGTCAATATGCGAGAAGTAATTAATGGCATCTTCTATGTTCAGCAAAACTGGATGTTCATGGGAGATGATGCCCAACGACTTCCCACCATCGTCAACAGTATACAGATATTTTCGTGTCTTTGAACGTTTTGGAGTGTGGAAACAAATCAATCAAAAACTGCGGCGTCAGTTAAGAACCAGTTTAGAAAGAGGAGAAAAACGCTCCTACGGTATTATCGATTCTCAATCAGTGAAAACTACCGGAAAAAGGGGGAAGTATATGGTTTCGATGGCGGGAAAAAAGTCAAGGGACGAAAGCGACATATTCTCGTAGATACTCAAGGGTTATTGCTGGGGGTAGTGGTTACAGAAGGTAATGCTCCGGTGCATATTGGGAGGTATAGCCTGTATTTTGGAAAATATTGAGGAGTTATCAGAGTTACAGATGATTTGGGTTGATGGTGGATATAGTGGCTCGAATGCAAGCTCGCGTGGTAGGTCATATCATGTCCGGTTAATTAGTTATAATTAAGCATCAATTTGACAGGGCTATTTCATTCTAGATGGTAAGATAAGATGCTAAGGCACAAGAGGGAGCATGTCCCTTATGCAGAACATTTGTACTAAATCTCTAGCCCCCTCATGGGTTTAAGCTTGCTGTGATGGTACATAGTTCATTTGTTGTGCAACGCAAGACCTGCTCCCGGCACAAGGGCACAAGAGAATCAACATCGATGGGTCAAATTGCTATTTTAGAAGCCTTTTCTGATTTACCAGATGCTCGTAGAGGGCAGCGGATGTTGACACGAGCGTGGCTATATGTCTGGCTATCTTTACCCTAGCAGTCGCTGCAGGGAATAAAGGATTTTTAGCGATCGCTGATTGGATTGAAACAATCGTGAGGAGTTGAGCCAATTGTTTCAAGTCAACAGACTGCCATCATACAGCACAATCCGCCGAGTGTTACTGAACATGGTAACTTCCGATTATTCAGCAAGGCTAGCTTGCTTTTTCGAGATCACTCCGGAAGCGGGAGAGACTAATGGGGTAGATGGGAAAGTTTTGAGAGGGTCATTTATGGTCGAACAAGACAATCCACATTGCGATCGCCATCCCGCAATTATGGAGCGTGAGTGCCTACTTGGTAGAGAGAGGATTAATTCTCAAGCCTGATCACTGGAGTTTAGACTAACTTGGGTCTCTCAAGCCTGTGATCGTAAACTCCGCAAGTGCGTACGCTAATAGTAGCTCTTTCCAAAACGAACTATTTCGCAACCGAGTAAGAGTCACACAGTTTGTTTCAAAGCCTGGGAGCACGAGGACGGCTGGGGAGTGATCTGGGGTATACTGAGTGATGAGTAGGGGGAGATAATGAGAATGAACCAAAATTGCTCACCTCTCCCCTAAATGAATTATAAACGACTTATTGAATTCCGAGCCGAAGTTTATCAACACCTCAATTAGGCCCACGGATGCAACTTTTGAGTTGATGGATGCGGTACTCACCACTCGTAATTCCTCTAGCCTAGCTGATTTTTCTTTAAGCCCGTTTTTCCGGCGTCAATGGTCGAGTGTTTACGAAGTCTTAGAAGACTCTAGACCATCCCGCAATAAATTAATGCGCTTGTATATCAATCAGATGCCCACAGAAGAACGCCCTGTGTTAGGGGTAGATCATACACTTTGGGAAAGACTTCATTCGCCGACACTACAAGACCGCACTTACCAACATCAACCGAATGGTATTAGTTATAAAAAACCGATTAGTATCGGACAAGGATATAGTACCATTGCTTGGATACCTGAAGCCAAAGGAAGTTGGGCATTACCGTTGAGGCATGAACGTATTACGAGTTGGGAAAATCCCATTAGTAAAGCCACCTGGCAAATCAAACAAGTTTGTCAGCATTTGCTCAATCGCCCTATTATCTTATTAGATAGTGAATATGGCAATGCCTCCTTTCTCAATCAAACAACAGAGGTAGAAGCTGACTTCTTGATGCGGATTCGTTCTAATCGTTGCTTATACGCAGCACCTCCTCTTTATGCCGGTAAGGGACGACCGAGAAAACATGGTCAAAAAATTAAGCTCAATCAGCCCTCGACTTGGTGGGAAGCGACTGAAACTATTGAATTTGAGGACTCTAGGTTAGGGCGACTTCGAGTACGAAGGTGGAAAGACCTACATTTTTCTGGTAGTGCTTCTTCTGAGATGGAATTAATTTTAGTTGAACGGCTCGAAGTCGCATCATCACAGTCCAAGTCTAAGCCTCTATGGTTAGTTTGGGTGGGTCAGTCCATGCCTACCCTTAGTGAGATTTTGCACAAATATTTGCGCCGTTTCGCCGTTGACCATTGGTATCGTTTTCTTAAACAAAGACTACATTGGACAATTCCTCAGCTGAGCACTCCCCAACAATGTGAACGGTGGAGTGATTTAATGCCTATTATGACTTGGGAGTTATGGTTGGCTAGGGATTTAGTTGCACAACATCATCTTCCGTGGGCTTTAACCTCTTGAGAATTTAACTCCAGGACGGGTAGGTCAGTCCATTGCTTTACTTTTGCCGGAGATTGGTACACCGACTGTCCCTCCCAAACCCCGTGGAAAGTCTCCGGGTTGGATAGAAGGAAACAAACGTACTAAAAGAACTCGTTACCCGGTCGTCAAAAAAGGTAAAGTAAGACACAAAAAACGGTCTAAAAAAGCCTCTTAATTTCTCATTTTTCAGTGATTTTTATTTTTTATCAGCTAAGGGTTATAGCTGAGTTAATTTGTCGTAGTCTAAACTCCAGTGATCAGGTAGACAAAAAAACGAATGAGATTAAGGCAGTGCCAGAGTTTATTAAAGCACGCTTCGCTCAAAGGCGTGGTTTTTGCCTTTGATGCTATAAACACCCAAAAAAAACTTGTCAGCTGATCATCGATAGTGGGAATCACTATATAGCAGCCCTCAAAGGGAACCAACCAAAACGAGTTGCAGCCGCCCAGCAGCAGTTCGTTCCTCAGCAATCTTTTGAACAGATAAATATTGGACACGGTCGAATAGAAAAACGAAGTGTTAGTATAAGCCCACGTTACCCAAGGTTTGCCTTCTTGGCCTGGATTAGCTACCGTGATTCAAGTTCAGTCCCGACGGATTACTACAAACACGCTTTCTGACCCAGATCCGATACTATATCTCTGACTTGAAAGAAACGGCTGAACAAAAGCCCAAGCGGATTCGAGGCTATTGGGGCGTAGAGAACAAAGTTCATTATGTCAGAGATGTCACTCAGCGGTGTTGATAAATCTCGTATCAGGACAACTCCTCTGGTACAAAGAAGGGCGATCGCTCGTAATTTAGCTCTGAATCTTTATCGAGATGCAGGGTTTGACAACATGGCTCAGGCACAAAGAAAATGCCAATTTGGGCTTAAGCATATTTTGGCACTTTTTAGAATGAAATAGCCCTGATCAATTTGACGCCACCAATGAAAACCTGTCAAGCCTTGAATTAAATCTTGCTGTTTGAGTAAAGTTTTGCAGCGTTGAAACAGAACAACTTCTAGCTGCTGCGCGAGTATCAAATGAGCGATTGCCTGTTGTGCCGTCAACCAGAGTCCATAATCTTTCTGCTGGTTGCAATTCCGGTGAGTGAGAAGGCAAAAATATTAAATGCAATCCCTCTGGTAATTCTATGCCCTTACTGGTATGCCATCCAGCTTGGTCAACAACTAAAACAATGTGTTTATCATCACCATTATTAAATTCAGCCGCAAATTCAGCGGGAGCATCCCATTTTGGAAAAAAGGGAAAACTTATTCGCGAGTTATGCTCGCGAATAATAACCTAACTTAGATATTTTCTTGCTCCGAGTCGAAAGAAATATCTAGTAAGCTATTTTTTAGAGAATCAATATTTTTTTGTAATTCGGAAACTATGGTTCTTCTGGCTACAGCCATCACCCCAGCAACATGGGCTTGACTTCCAGCCTTCCCCAAATGCTTATATTTACTTAGCTTGGGGGTATCACCTGTGGTGGGAAAAGTGGGTGAAGGAGCTTGTAGTTTATAGTACCAGTAGGCTTTTTGGGGCTGTCGGACTTGATAACGTGCTACCCAAGCATCTTCCGGAGCGAGTTCCCCTTGACCCTCGAAGAAACTTTTGTAGGTTTCGAGGCTGGCAATCGCCGTCTGTAAACGAGTTATTCTCTGTAGTTTATCTTGTTGTGACTGACTTGAAACTCTTCTACCCATTACTCTCAATCCCCATGGGACATCTATTCGCGATTATAACTCGCGAATACAGTCAAAGGAAGAGAGAATTTTTAAGGGCTTAAATAGCTAGTTGACCATTGAGATAGGCACAACGCAGTTGTAAGATATTAGCAACATTCTCTGGTCGCCACTGGGCTCCGGTTAATTTAACTCGGTGGCTGATTTGTTTGACAGCCGATTCCACCGCTCCGCTTCCAATTGAACAAATTTGCTCCCGTTGGAAATAGTGATAATTGATTAACCTTTTACGGTGTTTTTTGAGATAGCCAATAAAGTTAGTTCCACCCACTGGCTTCGCCAACTTAAGCAACTTCATTGCCTCAGACACCTGTCCTTTCCACAGGTAAGCCTCTAACTGTTCTTTGATTGATTTATTTGTTTCTATTTTATGAAGGTTTTCGGTTAAGTGATACCAGTCCAGGATTTCAATTCGATGCTGAGGCTCACCAATAAGAGCAAATATATTCCAGATGCCATCATGTCCATCTCCCAAGCAGTATAAGGGTACGGTCAAGTTTTGACTGTTTATCCAATCAGTTAAAGATAGATTGTCTTGAAAGAAGGCTCCGTAATAAATCCCTTGTAAGCGAGCTGTTTTGTATTCTTGCCAAACACTAGGTTCTCCTTTAACTTCCGTCCTTAAGCGAATTTTTCCGCCATCAACACTTACTTCGGATAACCCTTGTTTTAGATCAGGAGGTGGTAACTCAATTTGGTTAACTTTTCGTTCGCGTAGCGTGGCCAAAGGCCAATGTTGAGTGGAATGACCAACTTTGAGTCCAGTTAAGAGATATAAATCCGTTTCTGCATTGTGATAAGATTCATTGGCACTCAAGAGAAGACAGCATTTTTCCAACAGAGGACTATGTCGCGTTAATGGTTCTATTCCCAAAGCATCTGCTTGTTTTTTCGTAATCTTCAGTTTTCCGAGACAACTTTTAATGGTTCGGGTTTTCCCTCGTTGGGTATTGGTCTTTTTTGTGATAAAAAAAAGGCAATTTTGGGACTGACGTGTTCTAAAACTTGCTTCCTGACTGCAATTTCAATATCTGCCAGGGTTTCCAAGCTATCCGTGTCAGTATTGTTGTACAGGATCTCGCTGGCTCGTTTTAAACAAGCTTCTAGTTCTTCCCGTTCGGCTTTCTTCATAATCAAAGCGTATGAACATCTACCTCTGTATTCTACCAGCCTAAGTAGTTGAGCCTTACAATGGGGTTTAACTTCGCGAGCAATCCTCGCGAAATTAAACCCCACCCTCTTCTTGTATTTTCCAAAATGGGATGCTCCCAATTCAGCCCATACCCGATTAAATAGCTCAGTATTGACATAAGGCAGAATCCACGCCTTAGTCTCGACCGTACACGGGTGTGCAAAAGCATACAACCATAACCACTCAAATCTCCAATTGACATGGGCAATTGGCCACTCCCCAACTGGATCATAAATGCGTCGAAGCACAGGGAAAGAGTCCCAGGCGATGTTCATCCTCACACCATAATTGCACATCTGCATTCGGGTAAGTGCTTTTGATTTGCTCAAGGTCGGCGGCTAGTTTTTTTTCCAGGCTTGTTGCTCATGCATAGTCACTTTTAGTATGAGCAGGTAAAGGAACCCTCAACCATTAAGTCATTTGTCGTAGTATCTCCCATCCTCTTTGTCTGCTGATGGACTTGCCCGTCACAGATGTTAACCAGTCTGCCACTTTTCGACCATTCCAAAATCCCCCATCTGGAGCAAGTCCGTTGCAAAACTTGCCATAACTGTGCTTGTTCGAAATCTCCTATTAATGGCTTGGCTCCTTGATTTTGTTTTCTGCGTTCGCGTAGCGTGGCTTTTGGCCAATCGCCTAATCCTTCAGCACCCAATTGGTTGTATCTTTTGATTAATGCATAAATCCAGATTCTACTGTAGCCAGTTATTTGGACTACTTCCTCTGTTTTTTTTCCTTGAGCGAGTAACCAGATCACCTGATACTGCCGACAAACTATGGCACTTTTGGCCTGGCGGTAACCCTGTTGGAGTTCCTCAATGCAAAGAGTGTTCGGTGATGGTAATTCGTCTTGGCATTACCTCGATGCTGTACTCTCCACTTTTATTATAAGTGATTATACGGACATGATATCAATTGTCTCATGCACAAGTGGAAGTCGTCCAACGCACAGAGTCTGGATTTCAAGTGTTACCTCGACGCTGGGTAGTAGAGCGCACCTTTTCTTGGTTTATAGGTTGCCGACGTTTAGTGGTGGACTACGAACTGCTACCGGAAGTGAGCGAAGCTCTGATTTATACAGCAATGATTAGACTCATGCTGCGTCGCCTTGCTTCTTAATAATCACTTTATAAATGGTCTCTTAGAACTAGGATTATTCTCTGAAAAATTAGCTTTAATAACCAGTTCCAGAATTTCAAAATTAGGTGTAGCATCCCATAGAAACCCCAACCGAAAAGCGTTTTATGCAAAATTCCTTTCACATCTGGTTGAGAAGACCATCTCAGAGGTGATAGTTATAGAGTTCCCTGAAATGCTGACAAAACCTAAATTTTCCTTCCAGAAGGACTAATACCTAATAGTTAATCAAGCCAATTTGAAAAATCCTGGGAAAATTGCTCAAGAGACAACAACTGAATTCTCGGGTCATTACCAGCAGATTCTTGCTCAGCTTTGGTATTGTAGCCCCAATCAGCTAGATAGAGTTTCACCGGTTTGAGGTCTGGCTGCTGTTGCACAGATTGAATGGTCTTGAGCCGATCTTCCACAAACCATAGTGTTACGGCTTCCCCTGGAAAAGTTTCTATTAATTGTCGTAGGGTTTGATGTTTGGGTCGTTTGGACTCCTTGCCAATAATTCTGTCTTGTGGTAATTTAATACCTTGTTGCAGCAATAGTTGTTTGATGAAGCGTCCTTCTTTAGTAGAAACAATATATACCTGTGTGGTATTTGTGGAAAGTATTTGCTCCAATCGCTCAATCACACCGGGATAAAATTGGTGTAGACTCAACCAACCATCTAAATCGGTAGTAATCCATTTATCCCGAATCGTGTCTAACTGCTTGGCTGTATCGGTTCTGTCTAAGGTCTCAGAATTAACGATAGACTGGGCAACTGTTGACCAATCCTGCAAAATCTCGTCTTCTGAAATACCGAGAATCAGCGCGTGAATCAATACTGGCATTTCCCAGCCGGTTTCGATCACAGGTCGTAAGCGGTAGAAGCTAGGTGCTAAATTCTCGGGTGGTGTTTGACTGCCGGGTTTCCAAATTTGACAGTATGTACGCCACGCCGTCTGAAAATACTCTAATAGTCCGTTACACAGAACACCGTCAAAGTCGAGAGCAAGAATTGTGGGTACCATTTCACTTGATCAATACTTATGAATACTACAAATTACTATACTCAAGATTAAGGGAAAAAAGTCAAAGATTTTACCTTTACATTTTCCCCTTAATCTTTACCCTTATTCAATAATAGATAGCAATGTTTAAGTGAATTGGTATAATTTTATAGCACCCTATCAAGTTATAGTATCTATGCCACTCCAGCAAATTTAAGCAGATTGAGCTTTGCTCACGCTACGCGATGAAGCGTTCGCGAAGCGTGGCCAAAGGCCTCAGCTTCCGCGCTTATGCGATCGACAATACCAAATTTTCCTGGATGTGAACCCAGTGTTGGTGTCCAATCTGGGTCTTGATTTAGATAAGACATACGGTCTCCCTGCAGCAGACCAATAAAAACTTCTGCTACAATCCGAGCACCTACAGATCCTAAGGTTTTACCACCAGCTCGCGCTATCTGCTTCCCTGAGAATATAGAACCACAGGGGTGTTCTACGGGCTAAGACAGAACTAATTTCAGTCACATCTGCCAGTTCCTCAGGACTAAGGGCTTGAATCCGTTCTTAGATAGAGTCGGCCATGTCTGGTCATTGCGTTTCCTGTGTGTTGTTTACTAGTTCTTTGAGTATGGATTTCGCCACCAGCTTTGGACAGTACCCGTGTGGGTACCTTTTTTGACAAGGCCAACGTCATGTATGCAAAAGTCCCTCTTTGGTCAGAGTTTCAGAATTTAAAGGTGAGGGACTGCTGGCTTGGGAAATATGCGATTGGCCTACGGCCACGCTACGCGAACGCATTACTCCCTAAATTACTAACTCACTCTAGCGCTATATATAAGTTAGGAGCTCTCAAGGAATAAGCGCGTTTTCATTTCACCTGAAAATGCTATACTTGTTAATCCAAACCAGTATTCCTCCTCAAGGAACCATAAAAACTAATAGGAGTCACCACCTAATCCAGGGTTTTTGAGATCAAGTTTTTTGATGATCCCTTGTCCTGTAGCCATCACAATCCTGATTCAAGGATGACATGTTAGTAAAGGATAAAGGTAAAGGGAAATTTTTTTGGTTCATCCCAGGTTACTGTAACTCTAAATCTTGACTATTGGTCAGAGCAATAACTGGAAAAACGCGCTTCCTGGTAAGTTATTCCAGCCTAACAGATGGGGGAATAAAATTAAATCAAAATTGGCCATAAACCTAAATTAGTCTTTAACTTGAGTAAACCTCCCAAAAAATTGCCAAATATGGATTTTTTTTAAATTAATTTAAGCGTTATCAAATTGCATAACTGAGTAAATACTATCAACCCATGTTCTTTTGCACAAATCAATGACGACAGCTACAGCTACATAAATTTAGGGTTTAGATCACCAGACCTATTCCCTAGGTATACCAATGGTAATACATTATGATCCCATTGGATAAATTCTCAAGGGATTTGTTCGTTGTAGACTAGAACGAATTTTAGCGAATCCATTTTTCATCAATTACCATAAATAAAATAAGAGCTATAATAAACTTAGAGGTACAAAATGAATACTTGGGTAAAGTCAGAAGCTGCGTACCTAGAAAATCATCGCCCGTGGTACGAGGGACCTCATGGCACTTGCAATCTCCTCAAACCCACTCTAATCCACATGGGAGACGATAAGCCACTTCATTTGATGTTCCCTGTCCATTGGAATGAAGCTATAGATGCCTTACCTCAAGCTAAAACAATGGCACGGCAACTCAATGGGTTCTTAGTACTACTGCTTTATGGACAGGCATCTGACCAAGAAATTCAATCCTTGGTACTAGAATTAGCAGAAGCCCAAGTTCTCCCCCTATGGCTAGGTTGGCAAAATAGGAAAAGGTTCGACCGCATTGTAGCAATGCTTTCCAATCATTCTGAGCTTAATTGATGTCAGTGCATATGATGTCAGTGCATATGATGTCAGTGCATAGTCAGGGTGCATTCAAGCAATTCAGCATTGATCTTGACAGTGCTTGCATGCTTTGTGACGATAATTCTTTAAGAATCAGACCTTGAATTATTGAAGCAATAGAATTATTGAAGCAATCCACATGAACATTATGAACAGACTAGAAACACTCCAGCTGAGGTGATTAGGGCTTTTATTAAAACATTACGTGTTAAGATTCCGGTTTGACTGGAAAGAAAAGCTAATGACTAACCCTTGATATGACTTAACTATCAATATCTAGGAATTAGCCATTACCAAGTTTTTGGGGTAGTTATCTGATCACGACTACTCGAGTGAGGTTTTTGGTGACCGTCTTTCCATAGCCTTTTTTACAGTGACCATCTGAGACATAAGATGCTGAATTTTAGTGTAGAGTTGGTCAAACTCATCACGATTAAGGGAAGTTGGGTTGATCTGTGGCTCCTGAGCAGCATTGGGTGGAGCATAGGCTAGAAATGATTGCACCGATGGAAACCTAGCCGTAGCTGCTCCCACGTCCAAGTCAGGTTTAGTGGGGGATTGAGTGGATGGTTCATGATCCACTGTTTGATTGGTAATGATTACAGGTTCAGTTACCGACTCAGTTTCGGCAATCGGATGGTAGGTTTTGAGCAAGGGTTCGGAAGTGACTTGCTCAAGATTGGTAATTGGCTGGTAGTTGTCGTTTAAAGATAGTGAAGTGTCTTTGTCTGAGGTAAACTCCTTCAGTCCAGAAGCGTCTAACCTAGAGTCTGATAGCTGAAGTGTCTCTAACAATTCCTCCTTTTTCCTGAGATTTTCCTCAAGACCCGATAACTGTGCCTCTATATCAGACCGGTTGCGGTCAGCGGAGCGCCATCCGGTCATCGCCACTGTAGCAGTTCCTACAGTCAGACTTAGTAGCGCTGCTAAGCCCAAGTAAGGTGGAGCTACGTCCATTAGTTTACCGTCAAACACTGGCTCCTCTTGTACTTGGATATTTAAAGGTCTAGAGCCAAACCAAGCTAGTGGTATGGTTAGGACTGTAAAGAGTGCAGCTGAAAATACAATTGGTTTCAGGTTAAATGGCTGATGCGGCAACTATCGAAGGAAACTACTGATTATGACATCTCCGATTAAGCAATTTGTCCTGAAACC